>LBQC01000015.1 GCA_000990565.1 Candidatus Roizmanbacteria bacterium GW2011_GWA2_35_19
ACACCATGATGGATAGTGAAAACTTAATTCGCTTAAATAAAGGGGGCATGGAGGGAGCTTTAAAATTTAAAGAAACATTTGGTTCCGATCTGTATTTTAAGAGGTGTGGAAATTTATTATTAGCCTTGACAGATGAGGATGCCTTTAAATGCGAGAAACAAGCCGAACTGCAAAATAGATATGGCATTGATACACAAATCCTTACCCGGCGCGAAGTAGAAGAACAGTTTCCTTTTATAAATGCTACCGAAATCAAAGCAGCGATGTATTGTGGTAATGACGGATATATTGATGTTCGGGAAATGGTTGATGGATATGTGAGATATGCTAAACAGCGGGGAGTGACGATGCGACCTCATACTTGGGTTGACGGTATAGAACCTATAGATAGCGGTGGTTTTGCGGTTAGTATTAAAAGTAAAATAGGTGAGAGAATTGATGAAGATATGATTTTAACAGAAAAAGTTGTCAATGCCGCCGGAGCCTTAGCACCAGAAGTATCCGGCTGGGTAGGAGTACAGCTACCAATAGATCTATGGACAAGGGATATTTGGTCAGTCAGGGTAAATAACTTAGGTAGTAGAGGTAGGGAATTGTTCCCGTTGGTGGCAATTGAAGGAAAGGGTCACCAGCACCAACATTCTTATATACGGAGAGACGGTGATCGGTTTTTAGTTGGCGTTGGACCAATGAGAAAATTTGAAGGTGAAATAACGGATTTTAACATGCAAGTACCACCTGAGGGCGGGGAAGAGGTAGGAAAGTTTGTAGAAAACTTTTTTCCAGGAGCTGAAATAGAAAATATGAACGGTCACGCCGCCATTCGGGCTCACGCCGCCGTTCGGGCTCACCCTACAACCAACGAAGGCGGACCATTGTTAGGGCCATATCAAGAAGAGAAAAACCTTAAAGGATTTATTGAATGCAATGGAATGGGAGGACATGGGATCCAGTGGGCACCGAAGATTGGCGAGGATGTAGCCGACTTTATTATGGAGGGAAAAATTTCCGGAGAAATGGAGATTTTTTCACCAGTAAAAGAAGCGATACCCCTAATAAATTTTGAAGGAAAGCAAAGAAGTCACATTGAAGGGTGATAGAAGTTATTCCACTGATTATTAAATTACTTTCTTTCAATGGAAATATCTTCATGTGAGCGGGGGTCTTCGATCGGTTCAAGATGGGTTGAGACCGTCACTTTTTTAATATCTTCCAGTAGATTGACGTAAACCTTCACACCCTACGGGTGTAACGAAGCTAATACGTGTTGCTATATTTAATTATGTGACCAAGCGGCAGCATTGATACTGGTCATTGCCAGATAATAAACCGTTACTTTCCTGTCACATTTTTTAAAGTAGAATATTTAGCTTGGATTCCCGCCGGAGCCTGCCCGACTCCGATCGGGGGCGGGGAATGACAAGGGAATGCTTATAAAATATTATTGCTTGAGTTTAAGTCTACTATCGGTCTTGATTGTTTTGTTAATATTCCACTAACTTTGATGAAGAACCGACTAGATCTTGACAATGATTATAGAAGTATTATATAATTCTGTTATGATACATTTAGGTGTTTTAGTCCCAGATATAATTTGGAAAAGCTTAATAGAGGATCTAGAGGCGCTTTCTTCTCCCATCTATCGTGGTCGCATTGCTAAATCCCGCCGAGATAAAAAAACCTACACAAGCGCTCAGATAAAGAAACAGTTAGGTTTATGACAATCTATGTTTATCTATGTTTTTAAAAATCAAGCTTTAAGAGATCTTCAAAAGCTTCCTCAGGAGATTCAAAAAAGAATCATTAAAAAACTTGATTTTTTTGTCGAATCAGGAGAGCCACTGTCTTTTGCAGAAAATCTAGTCAATTTTGAAATTGGTCAGTACCGTTTTCGTATAGGGGATTACCGGGTGATTTTTGATCTAGATGATGAAAGGTTAATTATTCTAACTTTAGGCCACCGAAAGAATATATACAAATAAAACTTTCACACCCTACGGGTGAAATGAGGCTAGTATTTAATTTTCACACAGAATATTTATTTCAGCACTTCTTTTAATAGTTCAGGAAATTCATTTGTTTTTGTCCAGATGTAAAGAAAATGAACCTTGTTTTCTAGTCTTATTACCCTTGGATTAAGAGATTTCTTATATATTTCAAAAGACTTAAGGTGATGTAAAAAATCGTTGGAAATAAAAACAACTCTTTCATCAGCAATATATGAAGCATTTTTCGGTAGTTCAAAATTATATAAATCATTTCTTGCGTCTCCAACTCTTTCAGGTATTTTAGCTGGAGCTACAAGAATGAGTTTTTTTATATTCTTTTTCTCTTCAAGTAACCAGCGGACAATAAATGCACCTGCACAACTGTGGGCAACTATCATTGAGTTTTTAGAGATATTTATTTTCTCAATCATTTTTTTCCATTCATTAAATTTCGGCGCCCATGGCATTGGCATATCTGGGGCAGTTGCATTAAATCCTTTGGCTTTTAATTTTTTTTCAAGCCAATTCATCCAGCGTTTACTTTTAGGTAGTACAGTTTCCTTGCTCATCGGACAGCCGTGAAGAATGATTATATTATCGAATTTTTTCATTTAAATTTTTTTAAATTAAATAAAACCTTCACACCCTACTAGTGTAATAAGGCTAATTTCTATTTTTTAAAGTGAGCCCGTCGGGACTACTCCACAAATTAAAGAAAAATTCCGCAGCTCCGGAAAACTCTGTGAGCCCGTCGGGACTCGAACCCGAAACCAACAGCTTAAAAGGCTGCTGCTCTACCAGTTGAGCTACGGGCCCTCAAGCCGCGGAATTTTTTAAAATCAATGACTCTAAATATCTCTTGTTTTTTAATCTCTTTAAATATTTTTCTCTTTTTACCGCTTCGCCCCTTGTAAAATATTCTTCTTTATAAATTAACTTCCAAGGTCTTTTTAAACTAGTATAACCAGTTTTACCAAAATTATGTTCGTATAATCTATTATCTACATTACCGGTATAACCGATGTAGAAAGACTTATCTATTGAACTTTGTAAAATATAAACAAAGTACATTAGTCAAATCTCGGTCCGAAACCAACCCCGACTAAGTCGGGACTGCTCTACCTGCCCGCAATGCTACGCTCACGCTTGCTTAGTGTTGCAGGCGGGCCAGTTGAGCTACGGGCCCATAGAGTAGAATACAATTTTAGCAAGTAGAAGTAATTATTTCACCTGATTTTTTTTGTTATAATGGCGACATGACTTTTGTAATAAAAATAAAAAAAGAGCTTGCCCATTATTATCAACTTCCAGAAAAAACTAGACGGCTTTTAATTTCTTTTTTGTTATATTCGACCGCCTATCCAATGGTCTCCATTTTTATTAACGCCTATATTTGGAAAAACAATCAAAATTTACCCTCTTTAATTGCTTTTCATATGGGAAAATTTATGATCGTTCCGGTCATATTTTTTATTAATGGCTTATTACTTAAAATATTTAGAATTAATAAACTTTCTTTTTTTGGGTCATTTGTGATTGCCCTTGGAGCAATTTCTGTTGTCTTTCTAAATAATCAAACTGTATTCAATTTCCTATCGATGGGATTGTTGATTGGAATTGGGACGGGTTTATACTGGTCAAATAGAAACTATTTAACAATAAAAGAAACGGACGAAAAAAATAGGAGTTACTTCCTTGGTCTGCTTTTTTCGTATGCGACCATCATTGCTCTTGTAGTGACATTGTCAATTGGATGGCTAATTGTATTTGGGTTGTCGTATCAAACTCTAATGGTAGTAGCCTTTTTTCTTATAATTGCTTCAGGCGCAATCATTTATAGCCGAAACTATGACTCTCCAAGAATTGGAAAACTATTAATTTCAAGGGCTGGCTTTTCGTGGAATAAAAAAAGACTAATTCATCTGGGGTTAGGATTAGTTGAAGGATTATCTTTTTTTGTTCCCAGCTTGTTAATCCTTATTATGCTTGGAAATGAGGGGATTTTGGGCACCTTGACCGCAATATCCTCAATTATTTCGTCCGTACTTATTTATTATTATGGAAGAAAATCTAAGCCAAGTGATCACAGAAAATATTTTATATTAAGCGCAATATTATCCTTAGTTTTTTCCTTACTACTTGCCATTGTATTCAATAAGCTAACAATATTGATATTCACCTTGCTTAACGGATTGATCATCAACTTTCTCTGGCTCACTTTTATGCCGATTGTTATGAAAAATATAGACTCAGATACAATAAATCATGAGGACAATCGCTTTAGTTATATCCTTGACAGTGAGATTTTTTTAAACATAGGAAGGATTTTTTCTGGACTCGTCTGCTTGGCGATTGCATATAGGGCAGGGGATATTAACGCTCTTCGTTATAGTCCAGTTTTATTAAGTGTAATCCAGGTTTTATTATTTACTTATATTGAAAACATGAAAAAGGTAAATATAAAACCTGTGATATAATTTCAAGATATGTCGTGGATTATTTATTCCCTTCTTGCAGTCAGTACTTTTTCTTTTGTAAATATTTTTGATAAATTTTTTATTGGCAAAAAACTCAAAAGCCCATACTCTTTTGTCTTGATTTTAAATATTTTTTACTTTATTTTCTATCTTGGGTATTTTTTAATTTTTCGAAGTACTTTTGTAATAAATCCACTTATTGTCTGGTCGATTTTATCCGGGCTTTTATATTTTTTTATGTGGATTTTTTGGTTTAAGGCTTTGTCAGGTGGCGAGGCTTCAAGAGTCACGGCAGTATTTTTCTCTCAGCCCATATTTACCTCAATTTTGGCGGTAATTTTCCTGGCTGAAACTGTGAGCCCTCTCAAGTGGATGGCGACCGTCCTTATTGTTATTGGGGCGATATTATCCTCGAGGGAAACGGGAAAAACAAAATCAACCTTTAATATGGCGTATTTTTATGCCATTCTTGCCGCTTTGTTTTCAGCAGTTGGCGGAGTTGTCTCAAAGTATGCAACTGTTCATACACCGACTCTGACGGTGAGCGCTATTGGTTATTTTTTCACCCTTCCCTTATATTTTATTTTTTTGAAAAATCGCTCCATCTTTAAAGAAGTAAGGTCATTTTTCTCAGAAAGAAAACTGATGATAACAATGTTTTTCAGAAGTGGGCTAAGCTATGCTGCAATCTGCTTCTTTATGCTGGCGCTTGGGAGTGGTAAGGTCTCACTTGTTGCCGCATTAAATGGCAGTCAGCCACTATTCGTCTTGATTCTATCAACATTAACAAGTGTATTTTTCCCAAAGATTTTAAAAGAAGAGATCTCCAGACAGGCGCTTATTTACAAAACCGTCTCTGTGATTTTAATTGTCACAGGAGCAATAATAATAAGCATTTAAAATCATTATCTTCTTGTCTTGAAGGAGTAAATTGCAGATTCGATCTCTTTTCCGTTTTCTGGGGTCGACACGACCTTATACCAGTACTTAGTATTTGGCGTCAGATAATTTATTGTTAATGCATGATTTTTAACCAGATTTAAATCGGATGATGTGGTGGAGTTGGACAATAAATCAGATGATTGACGGCTGTAAATAATTTTACTTGATGATAAAAGATTTGTTATCCATCTTACAGTTACAGTGTTTTTCGTTATTTTTGCGGAAATTTTTGAAATTATTAAATCGCCAGATGTGGTAGGAGCGCTAGTTGGTGAAGGTGATAGAAAAGGGGTATTTTGCGGAGTAGGAGACAATACTGGAGGAGTTGAGGATGGATTAATGCCGATAGTTGGTGAAGGAAGTAGGGAATTAGTAAATCTTGATTGTGGTATCCAACTTGGTCCATAAAGAGGATTATATCCTCCTCGTAGGTCTGATCCCCAATCAGTATTATCAGGGAAATTAGAATATTCACCTCCAGGGGGAGCTACATACACCGGGTTTGGTGTCTGTCTAAAATTATCTTCTCCCGATTGAAATGCGCCTAGGTCGGCTCCTGAAGTCGTAATAAGTGGCTGAGCAAAATAGGTACTAATATTTATCTCTTTTGATTTTCCTTTTGCAGGAGAGTTGCTGGATATCCTTAGATCTTCGCTTGGTAAGCTGGCATTCACAAAAAGTGGATCACTATTGGGGAATCCATTAGGTTCAGTGTATCCTAAAGATTTTTGATTCATATCAAAGTTAATTTCACTATTGTTTAAGGTAAGGCTGCTTTTAGAAAAGGCAGAATTATATGTCCGATATGCGTTGTTGTAATTAAAGAAATTATTAACGGTTGAGCTTAAAAAATCTATCGCATAACCGTTAGTTACGGGTGAAGAAATATCTAGGCTATTATTAAATACATACACTCCATTTGAATAATAATGAGAGGATAAATCAACTTTAGCGAGTGAGTTTTTTCTTCCGGCGCCTGCTTCACGGGTCGGATCAGACGCAGTTAACTGCATATTATTGTAGATAAACACCGGTCCAAGACCAGCGTTATTTGCTGGAGCTACAGAAAATAATCTATGAGTATTTATGAGAGTGTTGTTAAAAAAATGGTTATTAAATACATATGACTCTGGTTCATACGGATCGTCAATTACGTCCTCGAAACGATTTCTATATATCCAAACATTTGCGTCATAGTACTTACCATCAGTCTTATAACCGGACGTTAAAAATATTGAGTTAAATTGACGATGGAAGTAGTTATATCTTATTACATTCATCCCGGCCCCACCGTCTGATTTAAATGCCCCTCCCTCCCAATTTGATCCTTTAAGATTAGTCCAAGTTAACCCATCGGGGTAACTTTGATATGTTTCGTTGTATTCAAATAAAACATGACTACTTCTAGCTTTTAATAAAACAGCGCTATTGTGATAATCGAAGATGTTTCTTCTGACGGTGACATAGTGACTATTATCTATTCTCATCCCAGTGTCAGTTGAGTTGATTATCTTTAACCTTTCAAACTGAATCCAAGAAGAATTAAGGACTGTAAATGCGGGATTTTTCGTGACAGTTGATGTTGCGGAAAAACCAGTATCTCCTCCATCAATCACCGGATATCCGGACGACTCTAGCGACTCACCTATAAATAAAAGGGGAGAAGTGAGTGAACCCTGCTTATTTGAAACGATGACATTTTCTCGATAAGTGCCGGGCATAATGTGAATTTCATCGCCCGGGGATGCTAATCCGGAAGCGTAACCGATGGTTAAAAATGGCGATTCGATGGTCCCAGGATTACTATTATTTCCCAAATTTGATACATAGAAAACTTTTTTAGCTCCAACTGAAGCCCTACTTGAAGAGTACATGTTAAACAATAAATAGTTTCCAAAAAAATAAGTTGGTGTAATCGCGGCTGTCAAAAGCAGCGAAGAAATTAAAATTTTTTTTAGATTATCAATCATATCTACTAAATGTAAATTTAGTGTATTAATAAAAATAAATCAACAATAGTTTTTTTATGACCCGTTGTTTATTTTAATAAATAAGTTAAAATAAAAGGAATGAAACCCCAATTATACACCTTGGATAACGGATTAAAGGTTATCTTAGTTGACACAAAATCAACTTCGCTGACAACGATTTTAATGATTGGCGCCGGAAGCCGCTATGAAAATATCAAAAATAACGGGATTGCCCATTTTTTTGAGCACATGGCCTTTAAAGGAAGCAAAAAATACCCAAATTCCTTCGTTATTTCATCAACAATTGAAGGGGTAGGAGGGATCTTCAATGCCTTTACCAGCAAAGATCACACTGGATATTGGATCAAATCGATTCCGGAGCATTTTGAGACAGTGATTGACGTGATTGCTGATATGGTTTTGCATCCGCGTCTTGAAATAGAAGAAATCGAAAGGGAAAAAGGTGTCATTGCCGAGGAAATAAATATGTATGAAGATACACCGCAGAGGAAAGTCGGAGAGCTTTTTGAAGAACTCCTTTATAAAGGAAATCCGCTTGGTTATGACATTGCCGGGACTAAAGACATTATCTATAAATTTGATAGATCTACGTTCGTTAATTATATAAATAATCTTTATCATCCGGAAAATGCAGTATTAGTAATCGCTGGGGGATTAGCAAATATTCGTCATTCTGGGCCCACTCGCTCGCGACCCGCTCACTCGCTTGCCAGAATTACAGATATAATTAATGATAAATTTTTAGGTTGGAAGCATGGACACCCGAAGGGTGACCAGGCACAATTCATTAAAGTTACAGAAAGTCAAAAGAAGCCCCAAGTACTAATTAGATATAAAAAAACTGAGCAAGCCCATCTCTCGCTTGGTTTTAGAGCCTTTTCATTTAATGACAGTAGGAAATATGCTCTCAATTTACTTTCAGTGATTTTGGGTGGCGGGATGTCTTCCCGACTATTTATTCAGGTTAGGGAGCGACGCGGTCTTTGCTACTATATTTCAACTGGGGCAGAATTTTATGAAGACTGTGGAAATATTGTCACTCAGGCTGGTGTGACAATCGATATTCACAAAGTAAAAGAAGCGATAAAGACGATATTAGAAGAACACAAAAAGGTAACTAAGGGAGAAGTTTCAAAGGACGAAATGATAAGGGCTAAGGAGTTAATTAAAGGTAGATTACTCTTATCTCTTGAAGACTCAGCCAATGTCGCAACATCGTATGGGACAAAGCAACTTCTCCAAAACAAAGTCGAAAATCCTGAAGAGATTATAAGGAAAATCGAAAAAATAACCCGTGAAGAAGTAGTCTCGCTTTCAAAAGAAATATTCACCGCCTCTGCCTTAAATTTGGCCATAATTGGCCCATTTAAGGAAGATAAGCCTTTTGTTGATATACTTAATTTCTAATGACAACTTTATTTGTGTTTGTGATCGGAATCGCAATCGGATCTTTTTTAAACGTCTTAATTGATCGACTACCAAAAGGCGAAGCAATCACAGGAAGGTCGCATTGTGATTACTGTCGAAAAAAAATTCTTTGGTATGATCTAATACCGGTTTTTTCTTTTCTTATTCTTCATGGGAAGACGCGTTGTTGCAACAAGAAATTATCCTTTCAATATCCACTGGTTGAGATAATAACAGGGATATCTTTTACTTTTATAATTGTCATTCCGAACGAAGTGAGGAATCTAGCGACCGAAGGGGGCGTAAAATTGTTTGATTACGCTTTGCTAGATCCTTCGGGCATTGCCCTCAGGATGACAATGTTGGGGATTGTTTCCTGCTTGATTATTATCTTCTTTTCCGATCTAAGATATCATCTTATTTCTGATTACATATTACTAGCACTGTTTATTTTTTCTTTGCCTGCCGTAGCTTTAGCGAAGGAAGGTCCATTACTTTCTATATTATTTAACTCGCTAGCTTCTGGTTTAATTGTTGCCTTACCGATATTTTTGTTATATTACCTCTCGCGTGAGCGAGCGATGGGACTGGGGGACGTATATTTATCAGCAATAATTGGTTTTATCTTAGGGTGGAAATCCGGCTATATCGCTCTATATATTGCATTTGTTACGGGCGCAATATATGGAATTTCACTACTCCTCCTTAAAAATAGAAAACTAAAAAGCAGGATAGCTTTCGGGCCATTTTTGGTTATTGGATTGGTAACGATGCTTTTTTGGGCAGACAAAATCTACGGACTTATAGACATGATATATAAGTATTAATTTTCAATTTGAAATTTTATATTTGTTTTTAGGTCATTTCGAACGAAACGAAGTGAAGTGAGAAATCAAGCAGAGCCTAACGTCCCGACGTTACGTCGGGACTGGATTTCTCGCTAACGCTCGAAATGACAATCGTGTTTTTGATTTAAAATTTCAAATTGAAAATTAAACTTTTATGTAATAGGTCGATCTTCCTTTCCCAATCGTCAGAAGTAGCCCGAGATTTGTCAATTTAGAGAGGTCACGCGATGCGGTAACGGGCGAAATCTTAAAATGCTTCATAACGGTCTTATTACTGATTTTATTTTCCGGATGGTCAAACAGTGTAAGGATGCTCTTTTGCCTGTCATTTAATTCAAAAAAATTCACATTAACCGTTTCTACTTTGTGCATATTTATATCTTTGATTGTCTTTTCAAGTTGGGCGGTGAGCGAGGTAGCTACATATTCGAGCCATTCAGTTAGATTTTGTTTCTTAACACAATCAGCGATTATATTTTTGTAGTTTTTAAGATCGATGAAAAAATATTCTTCCAAAAAGATGATTCGTCGAAAATCATAACCGTTTTTGTAAAGAAATAGAAGGAAGACAAGGTTTGCAAATAATTCGTTATCTTTAGTAAAAGGCGCAAGGTTAAGGAAGATGATTTGAGCCAGGGCCGCCTGGATTACCGGGTGTTCAGAAATTACCTGGACGTACTTCAGGCTTTCGTCAAGCGCCTCTGTGCTCACATTAAGTTTTCCATCAAAGGCAATTTTATAAAGCTCAATTAAGGTTTTTGGTGTGACAAGTCGATCTGTCACTAACCAGTTTTGATAGAGATAGTCGAGGGCTTTTTTATATCTATAAACTTGAGCTTCAAGCTCGTTTAAATTAGTTTTTCCATCGATCATAAATAGTTTTTTAACAGACTCAGTTGTTATTGATCTGTCAACAGCGAGGAAGGAGTAGTGAATTCGATTAACTAATGTTGTCCAGCGTAGCTTTGTTTTTTGCTTTGGAGATAGGGGTTTGACTAAAAGACTTTTTTTTAGCTCCTCAATAAAAGCTACTTGCTCGTTTAGTGCCTGAGATTTTGTGTAGTAAAAATTTTTCATATCTAAATAATCATATCGTAATCACATCAGCTTGTCAAGTGATTTTGACCTATTTACCCCTTGACAAACTATTTTTTTGCCTTTATTATTATTGTATACAGTATGAAATGATAATGATATGATTATTTTACTAATAACAAAGCCTCAAACATGAAAAATAATAAATTAAATAAAATTATCACACTTTTCTTTCTCGCTTTGGTGCTTATTAGCAGCCCAAAAGTTACTTTGGCTTATAATGAATATCAGAAATGTGATAAGGGATCAACTTGTACTGTTGGAGAGTTTTTGTACGACGATTCGTATGTACCTATCGCGACTGCAGATTGCACTTTCACAAGTCGATATCCTGATGGCTCGTTATTTGTTAACTCAGACACGATGGACAGTCAGAGCGATGGATGGTACTCATATTTAGTCGTTGCATCAGGATCGGCCGGTTTATATCGATCTCAAGTTTGCTGCACAGCTGGTGCTGACTATTTATGTTTAGATAAAAGCTTTAAGGTTGAGGCGACTACTTCGGCGCTTACAAAAACAGATGTATCTTCGGCTGTCTGGGATGAGCCAAGAGCATCACATACACAATCAGGTAGTTTTGGAGAGGCGTTACAAAATATTGTCCCCTCGACTTCGGACATTGCTTCAGCCGTTTGGGGATATTCAGGGCGAACCTTAAATAACTTTGGCACATTGCCAACCGACGTTTGGAGCTATTCATCAAGGACTCTTTCTTCATTTGGAAGTTTGATCGCGAGTATCTGGTCTAATGACGAAAGGACTATAACCGGCGGAGGGAATACAACCACTACTAACAATTACACGACCAACAATAGCACAACTAACTCAATTGACACGAGCTCACTTGCTAAAAAAACCGACGTTGACTCTCTCAAGCAAGAAGTCGCTTATAGTCAGTCACTCTTAGAAAAAATGGTTAATAAACCAGTCATTAAAAATTTTCTTGAAGAAGAACCCGATGTCAATTTGGAGTCAAAACTAAACCAATCTCAACTATTACTCACCAAGCTGGTCGCCGACAGTTATTCAATGGATAGTAAGCTCGGAATGCTTGATATTAAATGGAAAGAATTCGATGATAAAAAATTAGCGCTAGTCATCAAAGAAATAACTAAACTTAATGATTCAATATATGATTCAACTGGTAAAGTAAAAAAACTTTGGAATTTGGCCTTAGCTGACAGTCTAAATAGTCAAGCCGGCGTTTTAAAAAGTCGAACTACTGTGATTGAAAGTGATATGAAAGTCGAAGGGAAGTCTAAAATAGTCAAAGAAGACATTGTCAGCTTGAGCATGTCACTTGACGGATTTATCAATACCCTTGGCACAGCCTCAGATAGCAGTAGCAAAGAAACATTGTATGGAAAAGTAAATGAGGTGAAGACCCTTGCTGATAAATTTGATCTGTATCTATCTGATGTTGACAAACTTTTAGCCGACTGGAGAAAAACCCAGCTTGCAGATATGCAGAAGAAAACCGATACAATTGCGGCTGATTTAGCTAAAATCAGTAAATTGCCAAGATCAATTTCGATCGTGACCTCCCAACCAGAAGACAGTCTAAATAAAAAACTAAAAAATAGACTTCTTTCAATAAGAGGGGCAATTGAGGCGAATAAAATCTATTTAGCTAAAATATCAGATAAACCATTTAGTAGTAGCTGGCTTGAGGAGGGGAGCGTCGTATTTAAAACGCTTTTAACCAATCCATCAACGAGAATCAGCCAGAGCGTACCCCTTAAATATTATTTGCCAACTGAGATTAAAAAAGCAGACATTATCGAGGTCGATGATGATTTAAAAGTTAGTTACGATATTGAGAAAAAACAACTTTATGTAGAAGGGGAATTTACACTTAACGCAAGTGAATCTAAGGTCGTTTCAGTCCGAGTCCAAGATATTTGGTTGATTAGCGAAGACAGTATCGAGACTCTACGACATCAGGCTGAAGAACTTGTCAAACCACTTGAAAAAACCGTTTATTTTGGCCAAGGCGTGACAATAAAGAGCAGCATCGATGTTACCCTGGACAAAATCCTAAACAATCAAATATCAGCAATAACTCCAGAAAACAAAATAAAAAATTATTATGAAGCTCAGATAGAACTAAAAGCTGTCCGCGAGCAGATTAGTAAACTTGAGGATCTAGTTACCCAGTCCGGATCTTTTGGATCAATGGCCGGTTTTGTGGGGGGCTCTCAGGCAATTGCCGTCTGGGGACTTATCATAATAATGGTAGCCGGGTTTGTATTCTTGGTCATTTATATGAGAGTCTTAAGAGGAAAAGAAGAAGCTGTGGAAGAACCAAGTTCCAAAAAAAAGAAAAAGACAAAAGAGGATGCTAAGCATATAACTCATCAAGGTTTTGGTCGGGGAGAGCTTGTTAGATTTGCGAGCATCTTCTTTATCATGGGCTCAGCCATATCTTTCTTGACCAGTTTTGTAGTCTTCAAAGCAGTTGCGAGTAATAATCAGTCTGTAAATAAAGCTACTGTTAAAGCAGAGGAAAAGACTGTTAGTCCGATCCCTGACAAAGAAGTTTTAGGGGTTGAAAAATCCGCCTTTGCCAAGGCTTCGGCGGACGAGGAAAAGACAATCACAATTACAGATCTATCAGGTGGACAGTTAAATATAAGAAAAACCCCGGATGGTGAGATAATCGGTAAAGCTAGATCTGGCGAAAAATACCCGCTTGTTAAAGAAGAGGGCGAATGGGCGCAAATAAAGCTTCAAGACGGCTCCGGGTGGGTCGCCAAAGAGTTTATTGACTTTTAACGAGTAAAGGAAAAATTTCGGGGTATCAATGGCTCGCAATTTCTCTTTAAAAAATTTCCACAGTGCCAATCTTGAATCTAGACTTTCATCCAAATTTTCAGTCGGACAATCTATAATGTTTGATGTATAAATAACGTTAGATCCCAAATTAAAGTATAGTTGTTGATTTACATATTCGATTATTCTTTGATCATAAAAATCACCTAACCCGAATCCAATATTATCTTTATCTGCTAGTAGTTTTAGAATTTTCCAATTCTCTTTTGAAAAAGCCTGTTTATGGCCCAGACTATTCATATCTACATTTTCGCCGTTAAGAGACGATAGATATTCATAGAATTTCCTAATTTTAATTTTTCTTAAGACATTTTGTAATCTTTCAGAGCCTTCTTTTCTTATAACATTTTTTGCAGACTCGTAGAACGTTTTTCTTGAGTTAAATTTGTCAATAAAAGAATCAAAGTCTAGAGATTTTTTGATTAAGTCTACGGCAATTCTACCTACCATAACTGCTTCGGGTAATAGATCAACAGAAAACATAGCTGTCGGAACATTATCCTTATCAAATAAAGAACAAACTGAAAAAATACCTCCTGCTCCGAGTCCATAAATATAACCGTTCGGAATGGTCCTAATTTTTCTTTTTAAAGCAGGCCAGTTAAATCTTTCATTTGTAGTTAAAAGTCCTGAAGGAATTTGAAATGGTTTTATTAGTTCTATTTGTAAGGGCAAAGACGATGAAAAACTTTCAAATGCTTTTCCTAGATTAGCTGATCGTGAAGTACTTTCTTTTAACAACACCCTACTAGCAGATTCAATAACCATAAAACTATGGCTTAATTATAGCAGTTTTACACCCCAAGGGTGTCCAAGGTTCTTCCACTAATAAAATCGCCGGAGGAGGAATAGATGTTTTTATTCAAGAGCCGCCAGTTTCCTTAGACAATCCTTTACTAAAAACAACTAATTCCACATTAACTCCTCATGTAGCTTTTGCTACAAAAGAAGCCTTATTAAGAAGAGCGGAAATCGCCTTCAAAAATATTGAAAAATGGATCGAAGGAGATATTCAAAATAAAGTTGTTTGATTCTATCTATAATGGAGAGTAATTGCAAGGATCTCGACCGCCTGTTTATCAGGCCTAAACACAAACAAAGCTCGATGCTTAATATCAATTCTAAAGCTATAAATTCCGTATTCTCTAGGTTCAAGAAGTTCTATATTTAGACCGGGGTGTTTTAGATTGTTAATTAACAGCTTAGTTTGCTTGTCGAATTTCCGACGAAGACCCTGTTTCTCTATCTTATTTTTGACTTTTTCAGATAGAGGTAGAATTTCCATATATTAAGTTTGAAAATAATCACTTTCCTTTAAACCTTCTTCTAAATCTTTCAAAAATGCCTGAGAATATTTTTTAGTTTTTTTAAATTCATTAATAATCTCTTTAGTTGACTTGGTTTTAGGCGTTGTAAAGGGATAAGTGGCAGCTGATGCAACTAGTTTTGGCTCTCTAATTAAAACTCGTATAATTGACCTAACAAACTCACTTCTATTGGCAAAACCGAATTTTTTGACAAATTCATCGATCCGATCGACCTGCTCCGATGGTAAAGAAATATTGATTGTGCTCATATATGGACATATTAACAAACTTTGTCAAACTTTGTCAAGTGCCATAAGTGGAATACTTACAAAACAACCATATTATAGAAATAGTGGATGAGGACAGAGAGAATCATCCCTAATAATAAAAACCTCTTATTAATAAAAGTCGATAATAACATGACAATCATTGTTGTCGAATGAAGTAAAGCAGTCAGAATTAATCGCAAAAAGAGCGGAGCAATAGAATCAAGCATGAAAAAGTTAAATAGATAAAAGACGGTCTCAGAGAGAGCAAATGAAATACCAACTATTAACGTCAGTTTAATTTTTGTATTGAAACTTGGAATCTGAATAATAAAATAGATAAATATAGCCTTAATTATTTCTTCAACAAAATGAGGGTAGGGGAGATAAAACTCGATGAGAAAAACCAAAAATGGCGCTATAAGCGCCACTAATGGTAATAAAATTGTTATAACGATTTTATTGTCGAAGTTATTACTTGTCATCTTCTTTGGCTGATTTTTTAAATTCTCGGATAGCTTCTCCTATTCCTCGCGCCAACTCCGGAATCTTTTTTCCACCAAAAAATATAATAATAACGACAAATATAATGACTATTTCAGTAGTGCCAATATTTTGAAACATAGATTAGTTATCACCTCCTATCGATAGTTCCTATTTAATAATAGTGTACTTTCAAA
The DNA here is from genome assembly GCA_000990565.1 of Candidatus Roizmanbacteria bacterium GW2011_GWA2_35_19. Classification (GTDB taxonomy): domain Bacteria; phylum Patescibacteriota; class Microgenomatia; order UBA1406; family GWC2-37-13; genus GWC2-37-13. The sequence continues at coordinate 15,837 of LBQC01000015.1, forward strand.
TAAAAATGCAAGCGGAAAAAAAATCAAAAAATCTGTCAGCAAATCAGTCGGCGGGAGTGACATTGTAAAGATTAAAAGGGCTAAATAGATAACTGGTCGGGCATCAATTAGAGACTTGTATTTAATAACGTTTAACCTAATTAAAGGCGTAATAATAACTGGGAATTGGAAAATAATAGCTAGCCAAAGTGAGGTCATGAAAATATTTGATACAAATGCTTCAATATCCCAGAGATTTTGAATTTGGAGCTGACTTGACTGTTGAGATAGTACTTTATATACAAATCTCATTAACCAAGTTCCAAATCCAAAACCGGCAATAAACAAAATGAAGCTTATTGGAATTGCTGAAACAATGGAAAAAAACTCCTTCTTTTTAAGAGCTGGTTTTAAAAAAGAGACCAGCTGAAAAATTATTAGAGGAAAACTAACAATGATGCCAAAAGTGACGGCCGCATTAATTGATAAATTAAGGAACTGAAAGGGAGAAGTGAAGACAATGCTAATCCCTTTAACATTATAAAATTTAAGGATAAATTTTATAACCGGTTCAAAATATATGAATCCGATTCCGGCCGCAATTATAAAAACCGCCACAACAAAAAGCAATCTTTTTCTTATCTCGATGAGATAAGGCATATACTGTGTAATCGCTGCCTGGAGGGGCAGAGAAGTATTTTTCATATATTAAATTATTACTTTGAAGCTTTTTTAAATTCTTTTATAGCTTGACCAATACCACGGACAAATTCAGGTATTTTTTTAGCACCAAAAAGAACGATGATGATCAGACTTATAGCTGTTAATTCTGTCATTCCAATATTTCCAAACATATATTTTCACCTCCTTTGCAACACCTAATCCGCAAGCAAGCGGAGAAGACGGGCAAAAATTTAATAATTTTACTCATCTTTTAACTCTTTTTTAACTTTACCCAATTCTTTTTTAGCTTCACCCAATCCTCGAGCGAATTCAACCATTTTCTGGCTTCCGAAAAGAACTAGTAAAACAACTGCGATCAAGATTATTTCTTTTGTGTCTAGTCCAAACATTTATTTTTCACCTCCCTTTCGATTTATTGATTAAATAAGTAATTATATTAATGATAAATACTGTCAGAACAAATTGCAAGAGAATAATATACAACTTGAAGATAGAAAATAGGTTTAGGTGCGGGTTAAGAATATTGAATTTGGGAAAATCCATTATCCATTTTCTATTTTCCTAACCCGTTTCTAAACCCAACTTCTAATTTCTTAAGAATCTATTTATTTAAGCGATGCGAGGGTGGCTTTGGTTTTGGCGTCCTTAAGGGTCCGCCCGGCAGTCCCTGCAGTTGTATGAGAGGCGATTAGCTCGTCCCAGACTGCATCAGCAATTTCAGAAGCTGAGGCTCCTCCAGCCTGAGTCTCGATATAGGTATCGGTCCCTAAATCATGAGTATTTCCGGACGTGTTTTTATTGAAAGTATTATCACCTCGGACAGTTGTTCGAGTCACACCAGCGCCCGTGATATCTATACCATACCCCGAGTGATTAAAAATTAAATTATTATCAACAACATTATCAGATAAGCCCGTCCCTGTCAGATCAATGCCATCAGCATTGCCCGAAATAATGCATTTTGTTACTGAGACTTTAGTCGTTGATGTTCCAATATTAATACCGTTACTAGTACAGTTTTCAATCGCGCAGGTATCGATTTTAGTTCTGGTTGATGATGAAACGTCGATTCCATTTCCAGTTGCACTTTGGATCCAGCAATTTTCTACTAAAACATTATTAGTTGAAATAGTGATGCCATTATCGGTGCCACCTGCAGCCGTGGTTATATAAAAACCAGAAACTTCGACATTATTAGCGGCAATATTAATAGTTGGGCTTCCGGTCGTGGCTGGAACAAATTGAAAAATATGTCCTGGACCTCTTACTTTAAGATTGGCTTTGGTAATATTTAGTTTTTCTGTAACAGTCGTCACACCGGCTGTATTTGTTGCAAGAGCAAAAATAATATCGCTTGTCCCAGTGCCTGCGAGCGATTGGGCTTTTGAAAAAGTGGCAACAGCATTAGCGGGAGTTGTCCCGTCGTTTAGATCGCTACCTGAGGTTGGATTCCAATACCAGATCGAGCCGACTTGAGTATTTCGGCCTCTTAATGACTCCAACATATATAAAGTTGCATAGTCTGAAGGTGCCTGGATAATCGTTGGGGATGAAGACTGGGCGATGACAACCTGAGTAAAGGCGGTTGGGTAAATTGGGTTATTGTCATAAACATTAATGGCTACGAGGTTTCCTCCAGAGACGGTACACAATATTGTTTCTGATCCTGACCTTGCTTCAAAAGCGAGCCTCCAATTATTTATCAATTCAAGTGTAATTCCAATGAAGGAACCACCACCTAATGGTTGTTTGCCATAGGCATTGGCGATTGTGCCGTAGTCCATATTAGTAAGCTGCTCTTCATAGGACCTTATTTGATTAATAAGATCCTGGACCTCAACCAAAACTTGCGGTGAATCTACTTGGATAATTCTTTGGACCTTTAGAAACGTCAGTGCGGCTGGCATAGATATATAAATTCTGGAATCGCTCGTCGACTACTCGTCTTCTCACTCTCCAGAATTACAGTATTATTAACTGTTAACTGTTTAAAAAAATCGAAATAGTTAATTTTGGAATTAATTTTCCGTGTCTTTTTTCAAAGTAAATTTCTTGACCAATTTTTACTGCTAAATAATCCTCTAATTTAAGGGCTTGTAAAAGCGATTGACCCCTCTTTATTTCTATTCCAGAAGGTGAGTTTCCCTGGATAAAACTCTGTTTTTCTAAATCAAGGTGAAAATATATAGGTTCAACAACGACACTTTCCTTAAATGGATTAATACTTAGACCATTAAAATTATAAACATTTATAGGGTTCTCTTTATGTCGATAAAAAGAAAGCGGCATTAAACCTCTGTCAAACAGCGCAGTAAAATGACCAATATCGTGGGCGACAGGGATGCAAAAATCTGTCTTTGAAACTTTTTTCTCAGGCTGCAAGCTTAAGAATCTTAGTAAATCTTGGTTTATTAAATAAATTATTCCTTTTTTGTCTTTGGCAAAAAAGGTATAGCTATTGCGATAAAAAAAGAGAGGTGTAAGGGAAAAATCTCTTATAATTGCTAAAAGTTTTTTGTCAGTATGATTTAAAGTGGCTTCAAGCAGGTTAGGATCGTTGACTAAAAAAGATTGAGTCCTTGTATTATATATCCGTCTGCTAATTTTTCCAGTTATATTTTTGAGTAAATTGACGCTCACTTCATCATTATCGTCACAAGCCAATACTAAGTCTCCTGATCGGTCGATTTTTAGCCCAGCGACCATTGTAGTTTCCGAGTAGGCGATGATAATCGATTTATCATTAAGTCTTTCGATTGTTACTTCGCCAGGGAATGTCAATAGATAGTCGATTATTTTTTTAAAATCATTCTGAGGATCACCATTCTTTTTTATTAAGCGGTAGGAGACCATACTAAGATTCTATCATTTTTTGTAGAGACGTTTCAGTTCTTTTGCGTTGACAATGTCTGTCTTTAAAGCATTTATCATACCCTTAACTCTTTTTATTTCTGTTTTTTCTTTGTTTATCGCCTCTTCAAAGACTTTAATATTTTGTTTTATTTTTACAAGATATTTTTTGAGGTCAACAATACCGTAAGTACGCTGAATTATTGTCGAATCGGCATTGTATGCAGGATTGATTTTTACTTTACTCATTTGTTAGCGTCAATTATAGCAATAATTTGCCAAATTCGCTGGATCTCTGCCTCTTCTTGTGCAATTTGATCTTGAAAGAGTTTAATATTTTTTCTGCGTCTTGATACGTCATTTTCAAGAGCAGCCTTATCATATCTCAATGCCTCTTCTTTTGTGATAGGTGGTAATGTAGGGTTCATAATCTCTTAGCTTCTTAGTTGATCCCAGAAGCTTTTCTTAATATCTTCTTTTTTTTGACTTTGACTGACAAACTTGCCAGTAGAGTCACGATGGATCTTAGGAGTTGCGGTAGTTGTCTCGATAGGCTGTTGAGCGATTACTTCTTCTTTCTTTTTGGCTGCAAATCCTCTCCTCTTATTTTTTGATCGTTCCTGAGCTTGTAAATTTTGAGCAACTTGCTCTTCACGTCTCCTTCTTTCTTCAATTGCGTTATCAATAACCTTTTTTAAATCACTTTCTGACTTTGCTCTATATATAACTAATCCAACGGGGTTTCTGGCAATATAGACTATATCATCCCCGTTTAGAGATCGAGAAAATTCGAATCCTTTATATATCATAAAATAATTAAATTAATTACGTAACGATTGTATCAGGCGTTCTAATAACTGATACTGTCATTCCCGATGTCCCGATTGTTGAATCCTGCTCAAATGGAAGAATCCTGTTTGACAAAGCACCACTTCGTCTTGCGCGGACTCGAGTATAGACAGTTGCACTATAGACAACCTGCACTTGTTCTGATCCATCGGATAGGGCTTTGACATCTATAAATGGAACATAGACATCATCAGCAGTTGTGACGGCAGCCGGTAAGACATTTTTCTTGATTGTATCTGTATTAGTTTGGCTGGCAATTGCTGGCGAAATAGTCACTTGATCATCACTGTCACGCGACACTACATATGAATATGCATCGAGGGTAACATTGTAAATTAGGTCTCCGACCTTACAAAGTGCTGCAGTAAACGCTCCAGTGTCAACAACTGTAGTTGTATTAGTACCAGCTTCAGGTGTTAGGGTGGCGCTTGCAAGGGTGAAAGTCGACGTCAGCCATGATGAAAATCTTAATCGGTATTCCTTAGTTAAAGTAGGATCAGCATTATTGTCGACTATCCTTAAGATTCCACCGGTTGTTTTACCAGGTTCATCAACTCGGATGGTTTCGCCAACAACTACTGTTGTGGCTTCAGCTGATTGAGCAGTGCATGAATAATAGTTTTTTTCAATATCTCCACTGCTTCCAGTTAATCTAAATACGGCAATCTTATCATCGGTCAAGACATTATTGACCGTGACATAAACTTTAGTAGGAGCAACTCTTACTGTACCGTTATCATCAACAAGCTGAAAGTTATTTAGATCAAGAGAATGGAAGTTGGCTAAGACAACGCCCGGTGCCAAGAAAAATTTGCCTCCGGCGAAAGTACCAAATGGAGCGGCAGTAATAGGCGCAATTGCTGAGGCCTCTGTGTCAACTTCGACCGACCCTCCACCTCCACCAACAGTTGATAATGTGTGCGTTGTTGCGTGGGTGGCAAATGTACCTCTTGTATTTCTTAAAACTATAATTTTATCAGTCGTGTTATGATTAACGACATATCCAATAGCTCCTGATGTTTCTTGAGTTACTTTGTCACCGTCATCAATAGTTCCTCCTGTCACCGATCCTGAATATCGGATTCTATATTCTGATCCGACATAAAACTGTCCTTGCTGAACTGGAGTACCATTTACGATATCAGCCGAATTCCCTCGACGAGTTAGATATTTAGTCCATTCATACATTGTTGTGACGCGGTGATTCGTTGCCGAAATACAGTCAAGAACAATTGAGTAGTTTTCTGCAGTTCCGTCTTCATCAATATCATAAGATCCTCCGGTCGTAAGTCCTCCGAAAGTCACGGTTGGAACAGGGGATAGGGCGGCTGGACCGATATCAGTTGGAGTAACAACTGTACCAGTTGCCAAAGATGTGACTCCTGTGATAGCATCGCCGTTTGAAAAATCACTAATAGGATCACCAATTAGATAATACTGAAGTACTTTAGTTGTTTCATTCCAAGAAGTGACAACGGCTTTTTTCAGTCCGGTTGCATCATCGTCAAACACCTCACCATCAACAAAAGTTCCGCTTGATGTTGCCATGTCCGTCTCACGAAAACCTGTCTGATTATCCAAGTCATTCCCGGTCTGAAGAGGAATAGGGTTTCGTCCACCGTTTGTTAGATCTACACTATAGTAAGAGTAGGTTTTGGAATATTGGCGGGCGAAAACATAGATCCATCCTTCATCGGTTTCTGTCCCAAGCTCTTTTACATTGACCAAAATATCAATATGTCCATCTTCCCACCAGTCTGACGTCCCTTTATAAGCAACAAGTAGAGGTGATGTCGCTGTCGGATTTTGTTGAATATAAATATGAGTATTTGACTCAATCGTACCTAGGGTATAGATATTGGCCCAGAGTGATTCACCTGCAGATGTGACTGAAGTAAAAGTAGCAGTGTGAGCATTACATGTAATTGTCGTTCCTGAATCCCAACTGTTACCGACAGCATATGTATCTGGCCTAATCCAGAGCTCGCTTCCTGCTCCAGTTCCTTTGACGTCAAGTAGTGTCCCAGCATCTCCAGCGTCTATTGATATATCCATTCCTATATCTCCAGAAACGATGCTAGTGTTATTGCAAACTACTTTAACAATTCCAACGTTTGAATCTTGGACTCTATCCCATGAAGCGGTCTTTAAAGCTCCACCTGTTAAATGCTCAACCGTAGTTCTATCAATAAACCAAGGATCTTTGTCTCCCGGGTCAACGATGCCAATCGTGTACTCGGTCGGGGTCTGAGCTGACATTGGTACGCCGTCGTCAAGCTGAGTTAGTTCATCAAACAGATCTTGAAGGGCTGAGTAGAGTTGATTGACGGTCCTTGTGCCAGTTGCTGATCCGGTCCAGACGATTCTTTTTTGTCGGTTTTCGGCGGAGTAATAAACTGTAAAATCGCCGCTCAAAATTGTGTCAGACATAAATTAAATCAATATATTTATATATATACAATAATAACAAGTTTAGTATTAAATTTATTATTGTATGTTTATTCCCGGTTGTCAAGGGGATATGTAATTATGATATATTTAGGTACGAATTGATATAGTTTTACGCGGAAATTTGTAGCATATAGTCCATTGACAAATCTTATAAGAAGTTAGAAGATGGGTTTAGAAGCGGGTTAAGAAATGGAGGATGGAAGATGGGTTTAGAAACGGGTTAAGAAATGGAGGATGGAAGATGGGTTTAGAAACGGGTTAAGAAATGGAGGATGGA
>LBQC01000016.1 GCA_000990565.1 Candidatus Roizmanbacteria bacterium GW2011_GWA2_35_19
TCACTTTTTTAAAGTGTCTTTACTAATTCTAGTTCGTATGGAGAATAACCTAATCGTTTATATAAGTTTTCCATTCTATCATTTCCGCTAATTACTCCAATCATTGATTTAGTCAATTTATATTCTTCTCTTGCAAGTTTTTCAATTTCTTGTAGTAATGATGTTCCTATTCCTTTGTTAAGATAATTTTCGTCGATACCTAGATCATTAATGTAAAAAATTGGTGTAATGTTAAGAAAATTATTGTGGACTGATCCGGCAACATAACCAATACATTTTTTATTAATTTCGGCAATCAGTATTGCTCCTAACCCACTGTTAGTAGGTTTGATTAACCTATCCACATGTTTACTAATGATTTCCTTTGATAAAACTCTATCAGAATAGAATTTTTTTCCCATTCTTGGATTTGCCAAGAAATTTGTTTAATTTGTCTTTTATCTTTTTCTTGATATTTTCTAATTATGAAGTTGACTTTCATATTTATATAATAGTACGTATGTATTTTTTTACTTCTTCTTGAAAAAAAAGTTTTAATATATCCAGTTGTGGCTTTCTTTGTCCTGTCGGGTAAATGAGTGGTTCATCAATAATATCTTCAAGATATGAAAGGCTTTTTAGTATAACTGTAGAGTCGATTGTGGGATATTTCCTTTTTGTGAATAAAAGCAATTGTTCAAGAGGATATATTTTCATAATTTCATAAAGATCCACATAATCTTTGAGAGCAGAGCGTTGCATTATTGCAGACAGCTTCATGCAGGCAATATCTGGAACAGAGGCGATATTCATATAATCTGTAGCAATAAGATGATTTATGAGTTGTATTCATACGTCATAAAACTTATTTTTATTTCTTGATGTAATACGATTGATAATGTATTCTTTTCAACTTGTGTCACTGTAAATAATTTTTCACCAAAAAGTGTTGATAATTGTTTAATCATTACCTCAGTATCAAATGAATGGCGAGAAAAAAAATCAAAATCAACGCTTTCCCGATGTCCTATTTGAAGAGCCAGGGCGGTTCCTCCTGCTAGATAAAATTTATCTTTCCAGGCAACAAAGTGAGGAATAATTTTCTTTCGTTCCTCGGATAATATAGAAAGCTTGAGATTGTTCATCTTTATGTGATTCGATTTTTTGGGTTAATGGAAAGTATAATCTTCCACAAAGATAATGATTTTTTATTCCATTGAAAAAGAGGAATAGTATTGGCTATTTGCTCTACAACTTCAAAACTGTACTGCTTAAACAGCCATTTAATAGCCTCTTCTGATCCAAAATTAAGAACCTGTGAGATTAGAATTTTTTTATCTTTTTGTACTTCAATGGTATTCAAATCATATGACCATAAAACAGCTTTTACTGATTGAGGAGTAAGTGGGGACATAAATATATTATACCAAATTTATGATCTCGGTTCCCTTAAAAATACCGATAAACTGCCTTTTATTTATCATAAACCTATCTATCACAGAGTTCGAAAGAAGACAACGGAGCTTCACATGGAAATAATGGTCTTTAATTTTTTAAGTGATTCAGGTTTATAAATAGATATAGGGAGAATTTTAGAATTCAGTTTTTTTAAAACCTCAATCTTCTTATCGACTACATTTTCATCTACAAGATCAATTTTAGTTAGTAATATTAAAGACTTTTTATCTAATAATTTTTTATTGAATTGACTGAGTTCTTTTATTACTGTCTGATATTCGGCCTCTGAGTTTTCAGATTCGACGGAGATGCAATGAAAAATAAGATCAACTTTTTCAATATGTTTTAAAAATTTTATTCCTAAACCTTTGCCCGATGATGCGCCTTCGATTAAGCCTGGGACATCGGCAAGGACTTTTCCTTCATAAACTCCTAAATTTGGCTCAAGCGTTGTAAAAGGATAATTGGCAGTTCTTACATTAGCGGCTGTTAAGGCATTGAGTAAACTACTTTTACCGGCGTTAGGGAGGCCGATGAGGCCAAAATTGGCAATGAGTTTCAATATTAATTTAAAGTTTCTGGCTTCACCTTCATTGCCTGGCTCACAATTTCTAGGGGTTCGATTTGTTGAAGACTTAAACTCTAAATTACCTCTTCCACCTCTTCCTCCTTTACAAAGCAATATTTGAGGGTTATTTTTATCAACCGTTACCTCTTCCTTTGTTTTAAGATCAATGAATGTAGTGCCAAGTGGAACTTTTATTTCAAGATCATGGCCATGCTCTCCCCATCTTTTATTAGATCCTCCGGCCGATCCGCTTTCTGCGGAATACTTAGGTACAGACAAAAATGATTTAAGGTGGGTAAGATTAGACGTTGCGATCGCATATACATCGCCGCCATTACCACCATTGCCTCCTGAAGGGCCACTTTTATTGGCAAAAAAAGCCACTTTACCGGCTCCTCCACGACCTCCTTTAACAGTAATTAATGCTTCATCAACAAACATATGGCTATTATACTCGAATAACGTGCAGGAAATTATCAAAGAAAATTGTTATAATAGTCTTATAGATTTTTGATCTTTGATATTTAATCTTTGATCTTTTTTTCGGAGCGTTCGTCCCCTATACCAGAGCTGCCGCACGGTATAGGGCCCTGAACCGTTTCAACGAAGTTGAATCTGGTTTAGGGTGCGGCCAAATAAAACAATATGTTTTATACATATGTGTTGAAAAGCGTAGAAAACAACAAATTGTATGTTGGCTTTAATTCGAATTTAGAAGAGAGAATAAAAGACCATATTAGCAAAAGTGTCCATACAACAGCAAGAATTGGAAAAGTTGAGTTAGTATTTTACGAGTCTTTTAAAAGCGAAATAGATGCAAGAAGAAGAGAAAAATATTTTAAAGCAATTAAGGGAAAAAGAACTTTAAAAATAATGCTGAAGGATAGCTTGGCCCCATCGTCTAGAGGCCTAGGACAGTAGGTTTTCAGCCTATTAACCCGAGTTCGAATCTCGGTGGGGTCACATATATCGCAAGGTTCAGCGCGACCCGTTGGCCTGCGCTGAAAAGCCCGATACTGCTTGCCAATCTTTGATCGAATTGTTCGAAATGTTGTTTTAGATCCTGTAATGTAGAAGTTTGCCTCTAGAGTTTAATGGACTTTCAAGCCACGAGAAGAACACCAGTATTGGTGTTAAGGCTATTTTTGTATTGTTATCGCTCTTTTTGACAGAATAAACTTCGTTTTGATGAATGAGAGAGCTTCTTGCCTCTCTTCGGCAGTTCCGATCTGTAAGATGTGTAAGAGGTAGTTTTTAGTCATTTCATTTTTGTCTGCTGAAGTTTGAGGAATTCTGTTGAATTCATCTAAGTGTCCATCTATGAATTCCTGATGGAGCACTTGAGTTTTAAGTCGGTGGTACCGTTCAATATCTTCCTGGATTTTGCGCGTTACTCCGGTGTGATTAAATTTAATTTTGTCGATATTGGCAATTAGTTGTTTTACTAGATCATCCTCCGTAATGTACGGTTCGTCACATTCGTAATTAAGAGACCTGCCACAATGATAATAAGTGTGCTTGGCATATCCACCGTGTTTTAACTTTCTGATTTTCTCTTCCGCAGTTACCCCACCTCCGCAACCACCACATTTGAAGATACTTTTGAACGGAAAGATTTTATTGTGATAACTTTTTGGTGGAACCATGAGAACTTCTTGAACTTTGTCGAATAGCTCTTTTGTAACTAAAGGCTTATGTTTTCCCTGATACCAAGTTCCGCTCCCGACTGGAAATTCAAATTCGCCATAATAAAATGGGTTGTTGAGAGTTGAATAGACTTTGCTCAATGGCATCTTATTTCCTAAACGTGTTGTGAATCCTATACGATCCAACCAGTTTTTGATAGCCCTGCCACTATGACCTTGGTTGGCAACTCTCTCAAACATTTGAGCAATAAAGGATGATCGTTCAGGATCAAGAATGATTAGTTCATCCTTATGACCATCACCATCCTGATTAAGGTATCCTGCGGGGGCTCTCCAGCCCATCGCACACTTGGTTCGCAGTCCTCGCTGAACATTTAACCCTTTATTATCGTTTTCAAGTTTTGCTTGAGAGCAAAGGATCATGAGCAAGAACTTTTCATTTGGGCTATTCGAGAAGCTCTGTGAGTAAGTTTGAATTTTTATTAATTTTCCTTGATCCATGAGATCAACTACTGATCCGAGGTCTCCTGCATTTCGACTTAGCCTATCAGGAGCCCAGGTGAGTATTCCATTAAATTTCTTTTGACGGAGTTCCTGAAGGAGCTGTGTGAACACTGGCCTGGAGCCAGACATCTTAGCCGAGTGGCTTTCTTTCTTAATCTCCTTAATTTTTAGATTGTCTCGCTTGGCTAACGTCAACATTTCGTCGATTTGAGAATCAATTGACATGGCCTGGCGTTCATCAGATTCAGAGGACTTTCGGGCATAGAGGCAGTATTCGATTTTTGGCGGTGCTATCGTCGTATTTTGGTTGTAGGTTGTACTCATTCAGTGGTCAAGGTACCGGGAAGGGGTGAGGAAGTCTAGGCTCAAAATGAACTATTTTTCGAATTGCTTTACAGCGTGGCGGTATTTGCAAAAATCACAATCCTCTCCTGGTTCTGGAAGGTTGTCTGATTTTAAACACTCAATTACATCTTGTACTGTTTTTTCAACCCAAGAATCATCGCCAACGTAGGGAATTATCTTAATAACAAACTCCAACTTTCCGTCAAAAGCTTCCTTATCGGTGTCCCCATTACAATAAACAAAGTAACCAGTTGAAGAAACTTGGAATCCATTCTTACGGAAAAGCCATTGGTAGATTTCCATTTGACGCTTATATCCAATTTGCCAATCAGCATCTAAAGTTACCTCTTCTTCTTTAGAAGTAGCTTTATAGTCAACAATAATAAATTCACCATCTGGCTTTACCCAAACGTCATCAACACCTCCTGTAATCACAACATTCTCGGAATCGATTTTAAAAGTAATACCTGCTCTTAAAGAGTCACGCCATTCGTCTATCTTTTCATGAGCCAAAGGTACGGCATCGATTCCATATGTTTTCATCAATGGATGAGTTGTTCCTTTGGCTCTATGAGTATCAAATTCCTTCTTAAGGAGTTTGTCTACAGCAGAGTTTAGGGAAAATGGATAGGCCAGGTGGCTGGGCAACTCCCAACCTACGATCTAGATAAAAACATCGTGGACAATTCAAAAATAGATAAATCTTGCTTCGACTTATGCGAAAAGTTTCCAAAGACTGAGAGTCATACAAATTGCGTTTACGGTTTGGATTATAGTATTTGGACATATTATTCAAAAGTTGCTAACTTTTTTTGAATTGCTACTTTTTCTGCTTCAATCATCCACATATAACCTGATTTTTCTCTGTCCTCAGATTTCATAAATAGTTTTTGGGCTACATTAATTAAATCCATCGCAATACGCAGTAATTCTAAACCTTGGTCAAATCTCGATATTAAATTTGCTGTTACGAATGGTTGAACCCAACTGCGCTTTAAAATCTGATCCTTATACTCTGGAATAACATCTTTTACTAACAGTTGATACTGCGGAAGACCTAAAACTTGTTTTTCATCCAGATTCAGGAAATCTCTCGGTTCGATAATCGGTAAAAAGCCACGTTGATATTGTGTTCGGGCGTAGTCAATAATCAAGTCCCTTTTAAAGCTCTGCTCGTTAAACTGCTTGAACTTTTCACCTTTATGTTTGTTAGGAAGGTGAAGTTTTGGAGTCATTCTTTTATAGAACTTTTCATTACTATTAAAATCCAACAAATCACCGTTTAAAAATGATGTTGGCGGATCGCCCTTGATCCAAAACAAGTAAACAGGTATTGGTGATCCTTTCCAATATTCTATAGTTGTTGGAGACGGTGTAGGAGCAGTTTTACAAAATTTAACTTGGACATAAAACAATAAATTTGTAGGGTAATTTTCTTTTATCAGTTCACATATAAAATCGTTACCGATATCACTACTCCCATCTATCTTGTGGACTAAACAAAAATGGGAAAGCATATATTGAACTAATGCCTCTCCAATATTTCCCTTCATTTTCTCTCGTGTATATTTAGGTAAATTAGTCATAATTAAATAATTTTAATGTCCTCAAAAAAATCCTTAAGAATAGATTCTTTGTTGCCATTAGTGGTTGAAGATCCATTATCATGAAGTTCAATATTAAGATCATCACAAAGTCTAATAAACTTATTAAACTTGGGATCTGTATTAAAATCATTAATTGATAATTCTTTTAGTTTTGTAACAAAAGATCGAATACTTTTTCGATCCACAATCAAATCTTTGAGGTCAAAATAATATTTCCTCTTAAAAATGTTTTCTAGAACGACCCTGCAATCAGTTTCGAAAGATACGGTGAATTGCCTCTTATCAAGGATCTGCTTTAATTTTTCGATTTTATCGATGATTTCATCATCGGGGAAATCTTTCAAAAAATCAGAATGTACTATTCTGCTTCGTTTATTTCCTGCATCCACATACTCTTCAATTTTTAGTGTACTAGCGGAGGTCATTAGGCGAAGGAGTTCTTTTGCAAACCTGTCGTCATGAGTAAGAATAATCTTTTGTATTGGACAAACGATCTTCTCTAGACCGTTAGAATCTTTATATTTACATGATACATCCGTAATAAGTTGTATGGTTTTACGTCTTCTTTCACTATCAAAACTCGACATTGGATCATCTAATACGATTATTTTTTTGTCTAACTCCTTATCATTTGCTAGCATTGACAAGAAGAATGCAAAAGCAAGCAATCGTTTGTCGCTTTCACTCATCGTGTTTCTGAAACTTGGGGTATTGTCATTATTTTCGTTAATGGATATCTTGTGTGAACCAAAGAACTTAATAGCAAATATTCGTTCGTCTTGACCAACTATTTTTTTAAGAGGTTTAAAGTCTTCGATCTCAAAATCTGCACACATAGTGCCACAAAATTCATTAATGGTCTTTTTATGGGTATCAAAAATTGAAGTGGAATAAACTTCTAACTCTTTTCTTTTATCATCTCTGAGTTTTCTTGTAGCTTTTGCTTTGGTTTCAATATCAGCAACATCACTACAGAATGTAACCCAAGCTTGATTAAAGCGTTTTTGGTTAACTTCGAGTACTTGTTTTTCTTTTTCTAGATCGAGCAGTGATTTTGGTGAAACTATGTTCAACCGCTCTCTCTCAATTTCTTCAAGTTCTCCTTTGATCCTGTCTATCTCTATCTTTAATTTATCAAAATCTGTAAAAATAACTGAATAGTTTAAATCTCTTTTCTTATCTAGTTCGCTTTCAAAACTAATTTTTAATTCTTTGATTTCGCTTACTTTTTCATCGGTTAGGCCAATGTCAAGATCTCGTGTCTTTAGATCAGAAGCGATTTTTGTCACAAGTGCTTCAATGTTAACGCGTTTAAAAGAGTCGATAGCCACACTTATTTCGCCCTGTAATTCTTTATAACCCCCTTTAAAGAAATCAGAATATATATCAATAAGTTTCTCGGCATTTACTCCTAATTCTTGACCACAGAAAACACATGAGCGATTCTTGCCGTCTATTTGCTTAGCTTTTAGGAACGATAAACCATCATTTAAAAAGTTTTGAGCATTTTCCTCATTCTCAAAATGAGATTTAATATGATCCTCAATTTCTTGTTGTTTTACATCTAAGGATTTCTGTAACGTGCTTTTTGTGGAAAAATCTATCGAAGTAATAGTTTGTATGTGGGACTTAACAAGTGTCTTTATTTCTTCTTTGTCTTTTTCGAATTTAATTTCTTTGTCTTTTTCCTTAAGTTTTTTATCAATATCAACATCTTGTTTTATTGCATTAAACTTATCCAAATCGACATTGGGGAAATGCCGCGAAAATTCAAGTGATTTACTCCGCTTACTATTTTCGTAATCGTCGCATTGTTTCTGGAGTTTACCAACTTCCTCATTAAGATCACTACCATACTTACCAATAATGATCGTGTTCATATTTTTTTGTTGGTCGAAGGTGATACCTTCTCCTTCAAAAACATTTTCGGTTATAAACTTAGAGTCAAAAATAAGAATATTTGGGTTTGCCTTGTTCCATACTTTATTCTGAAAAATATGCTTCTCATTTACTGTGTTTTCATCAAAATCAATTTCAACTTTCTTTGAGCCAGTAGCTCCAAAGGTTTTTCTACCGATAAGGATGTTATTATTGCCGGTTTGGAGTGACCTTAGTATCGCAGTTAAGGTACTTTTGCCATGAGTGTTGTAACCAAAAATAATCGTATTGTCTGCAAATTCACACCCAGCAGTATTGCAGTCAGCAAACTTTCCAATATTTTGAATTCGTTGTATACGTTTCAACATATATCATTTCGATTTATCATTAATCCAAGGAACAGTCAAAATCTCTTGCCAATCAGTTTGATCAACAGGAATTAAGTCGTTTCCACCCTGCTTAAGGAGTAAGTAATATTTACTTGCGATTGATCGTACCGTTTCTACTGCTTTATGCAGATCATCGTAGTTTGCCTTGAAAAGCGACTCATTTTTGTCGAAATGGGCGATTCTTTTATTGCGGTATTTCTTAATTTCTTTTGTATCTTCCTCTAACTTCTTTAGATCCATGTAAACGATAGCTGGGTCTACGTATTCTTTTGAACCAAAATGTTCCTCAAAGTCACCCTTGCCAATTCCTTCCATGAAACCTGGAAAAATGTCATCATCGCGATGATATTGTTCGCTATACCAATCCTTGTTTAAGCTCTGAATAACTGTCGGATTGAAAAGAATTGTTTTTAAAAGATTTACCAAACTCGACGAACGTTCGTCAGTATCAATTTGCCTACAAACCGCAGTCACCATTAGTGCGACATAGCTTTCCTTTAAGAAGTCCCAAAGGGAGTTACCCTTATTTATCTGGCTATTCTTTTTAGAAATCTCAACAATTTCTTGAAACACCTCCTTGTTGCCCATCATTCTAATTACCTCTGACTCAATTGACTCAAATTCTTCTTTGAGAGCGTTAATTAATTCTTCTTGGCTACCTTGTTTAGCAATAGGAGTTTTTCCTCCATAAACTCCGTCAACAATCTGTTGGATCTTGTCTTCATATTCTCTAGATATTTCTCTGTTAGCTATGATTATCTGGCGTTCTCGTTCTATTCCCGTAACCAGTTCGAATTGAATATTTATTGGGGGAACAGGAATTTGAAATTTCTTAATTTGATCCGTTGTGAGATTCTTAAAAACTGCCCCAACTGATTGCGAATTATTGCTCTCTTTTTGATGTAACAAAACGAAATATAAATATTCTGGAATTATTTTGTCAGATAAATCCCTGAACCCAACAAAGCCGTCATGAATACAAGCATCAATTGAAAGAATTGTCGGTAATCCGGGATTACCGCTTACCGCCATGACAACTTCGCCTTTTTTCATTGGGCGACTAAGTTTAGCTCCCTCCTCAGTGAGTGTGTCGATTTTAGGAGTTGTATACATTCCGTCTCTAGTTACATCTGATACCATTAGCCGAGGAATCTTTCCACAGTAATATCGTTTATCACCCTGAGGTCGAGGAGAACTGCCACGAACTAATGTACAAATATCTTTAATTGCAATTGATTTCCAAGTGGGATCAATTTCAATATTTGGTTTCCAATTTTCTACTACTTGCCTGACTCCATCAATTATCTTTTGGCAATCTCCAATTTGGGTTACCAACTCCTTTTGTATATTAACGGGGGGCAGTGGAATTTGAAATTTATAAAACCCATCAACTTGTAAATGTTTTACATTCGCTCCATGCGAAAAAGAAACAATATATTTTCGATAATTTTTAGTACGTAACAAACTATAAAGATAAGAAATTTCAATCTTATTATCCAACGGACTTATCTTTGCTAAATCGGCTGAATATGCGGCAATAGTGTCGTCTGTTATTAATTTTGGTGAACCAATAAGTTCAGAGGTAGGAGTGAGATCTGTTAACGCAATAAGAAGATCACCCTTAGTGACCATGTGTTTCTCCTTTATTTCCCCAGTAAAATACTTGAAATCATTTCTTTGCTCACTACCGTTCCTCTTAATGGACTTTAAGTTATAAAAAGGCACTCCATGTTTCTCATCTCCGATTTTGTCAGATGAATAAGTCAATCCTCTCTGCAGTACGCACACTTCTCCCAATGTAACCATTGGCCATTTTTGATTACTTTTTACATCTATCTGTTTGTATTGGTCGCTACTTAAGTTATAACTTCCGTCTTCTGAAATTTTAGTTTTTGAAACTAGAGAAAATAAACTTTTTTCTTCAACTAACAAGGCATCTTCAGGATCTTTTATAAATTTCCTCAGGATTATCAATGCGTCAGTAAGATCGTTATTCTCAATTTTCCTTCTTTGAGCTCCTAAATCAAAACCGTCACTATCAATTTTTATAAATAAAATGTCTTTTGTTCTTTTAGCTAATGAATTATCAAAGAATAGAATACTAGTTTTTACTCCTGAATATGGATTGAACACTCCATTGGGTAATGAGACAACTGCAAATAGCCCATCTTCAACCAACAGCTTACGGAGTTGTTTGTAGGCAGTACCTGATTGGAAAATAATTCCTTCTGGCACAATAATACCTGCTCGACCGTTTGGTCGTAGGTGTTCCTTAATATAATCAACAAACAGTACCTCGGCACGATTTGCTTGTACACTGAACCGTTTGTGAGGCCGTATGCCGCCCTTTGGAGTCATAAACGGCGGATTAGCCATAATTACGTCATATGTCTCGTCCCATTTTTCATCGCTAGAGAGAGTGTCGTATTCAAAAATTTTGGGTTCAGCAAAACCATGCAGATACATATTTACCTTAGAAAGCTTAACCATATCAGGACTGATGTCGTAGCCAAAAAGATTATTCATTAGTCTCTTCTTGTCGTCTGGAGTTAGTGGCTTCTCATTCTGTTTTGGGTCATCTTTACCGTCGTGTTGTTTAAGAATATGCTTGTATGCCGAAATCAAGAATCCTGCTGTCCCACAAGCTGGATCTAGAATCGAATCGTCTTTTTTGGGATCAACTACAGCCACTATAAAATCGATGATGTGACGTGGGGTACGAAACTGTCCAGCATCGCCTTGCGAACCCATGATGGAAAGTAAGTATTCAAAGGCGTCACCTAAATCCTCACTGTGATCGTATGTAAAACTATTGATCTCTTTGAGAAATAAACTTAATGTTTCTGGATTACGATATGGCAGAAAGGCATCTTTAAAAATATCTCTAAATAATTGGGGAATATGAGGATTACTAGACATTTGTACGATGGCCTCTGCGTAGAGATCTAATCGTTCATGTCCGCCAAGTTTAGAATCCAAGATTTTGCTCCATGCATACTTTTCAAATCCATTGGTAAAAAAGCGAGCTTTACCACCAAGTTCCACAGCATCTTTATCCATGTCATCCATGAATTTATAGATCATAGCTGTCGTGATCTGTTCAACTTGAGCTTTAGGATCGGGAACTTTACCAACCAAGATATCTCTGGCTGAATCAATTTTTCGTTTTGTTTCTTGAGTTAACATAGTTTAATAAATTATTTTTGGAGTTTTTCTAACTCCTTTGATACGTCTTCAATTAGATAAGGTATATCTCCCGCAGAAAGAAAATCAAAGAAAACTTTTCCACCCATCAGCTTTCTGTCAATCGCCAGCCCTCGAAACTGCGCTAACTTAGTTGGCTCTTGTGTTTTCTTCCCTGTCTTTTTATCTATATATGTTTTAAAGAAAAATTTATTTCCATGAGAACACCCATTTCTTATGTGTCGAAAAAATTGAATCACGGGCTCATTCTCTATCTTTTTAAAACGAGGGTTTTCTTGCAACCTATCAAAACTAGCAACACAAAAAATTGCACAATAATTTTGGATTAGCTTTGTAAAAAACGGCCCTTTTTTATTGTCAGGTAGATTATTTTTTCTGATTTCGGCTACCAATAATTCAATGGAAACTGCTGACGGTTTACCACTTCTTGCCTCTAACTGCATGACTGGAGGGCATTGCTGTTCCGCCCAATCTAAAAAAAATGGGCACTGGTAGTCCAAACAGTTGATAAATCTTCACTTTAAGCGGTCCTAGTAATCTAAAGTACTCTTTTTCTTCTGAAACGGTCGGTTTTCTTCGTTTTTTGCTACATTTAAG
>LBQC01000017.1 GCA_000990565.1 Candidatus Roizmanbacteria bacterium GW2011_GWA2_35_19
CCGTTTACCAAGACTAAATGAATTTAAAAATTGGCAAAGAAAAACAATACTGTCTCAAATTTTCAAAGTACCGCAAACAAAAACTAGCAGAATTCAATTTTATACGAAGAATATATAAAAATCAACAACAATAATTATCTTATTATCAACTTCTCTAATTGTTCTTCGTTAGCTCCTAATTTCATGAGCCCCGAGACGGTTGCCCACTCGGAATTTGGGTTAATAATAACATCAATTTTTATGTCTTCTGCGATGAATTTATCAAGCCCTGGAATTTTAGAGAGGCCTCCAGTTAAAATGATCCCTCTTTGTAATACTTCATCAACAATTTCAGGAGGTGAGGATTCAATAAGCTCTTTTATACTATCAACGATTGAATTAAAAGAGGTAAGGAGTGCTTCTTTAATATCTGAGCTTTTTACTCTGACAGTTTTAGGTAAGCCTGACTCAAGTGACTTTCCGCGGATTGTTAAAATTTTCTCTTCGTTGGTAAAATTCAGCAGAGAGATTTTTAAATTCTCGCAACTGGCGTCTCCCAAAATTATTCCATATTTCAAATAAATGTAGTTATAAATAATTTTATTCATATGATCACCCGCATTCTTTAAAGTTTTTTGAGATACAATTCCACCGCTACCAACTATTGAAAGCTCGATCAATCCTCCGCCCAAATCAGCAATAAGCGTTGGCTGGTGAGAAAAAACGTTTAAGTCACATCCCGCGGCTGTTGCAAGGGGTTTTTCGACCAGAATTACTTGTGACATACCGATTTTATAAAGCGCCTCTTCAACCGCTTTTTGCTCAATTTCAGTCGCATTACTTGGTACTGATGCGATCCCCCTAAGGGTTGGCTTTATCCAATTATTTGAAAAATACAAATACGCAGACCGCTCAAGGAATTTTGATAACAAGGCAACTTCAGCGTCAAAATCAGAAATAACGCCAGCGACGACTGGTCTAATAATTTTTATAAAATCCGGGGTCTTGCCGACGATTGATTTAGCTTCCTGTCCAAAAAATAGGTATTCTTTAACTTTTTGATTTATTCCAAGATATGTTGCCTCACGCAAAATTACGCCCTTATCTCTTATTGCAATTTTTGTGACCGAGGTACCAAGGTCGAAGTAAATTTCGAAATTATGCAAAAAAGGAAGCTTGATTTTTTTGATCACATCAATTAAATTTATCATTATGTTTGACAAAGTTATAAAGTACTTATATTACTCTCTTTTTCTTTTCACGCCTCTTATCATGATTCCGGTTACTTCAGAGCTTTTTGAATTTAACAAAATGTTATTTATCTATTTATTTACTTCACTTATCGTGTTTTTTTGGGTTCTAAAATCAATCGTTAATAAAAAAATTATACTCAAAAAATCTTCCCTAGACATACCAATAGGATTGTTTTTATTAAGTCTCGTAGCCTCTTACTTTTTTTCGATCGATAAATCAACTTCTTTTTTTGGTTACTATGGTCGATTCAACGGAGGCTTAATTTCAATTATAAGTTATATTCTTTTATATTACGGGTTTATTTCAAATTCAATCAATATAAACGGTCTTTTAAAGACATCGCTTCTCTCCTCTTTATTGGTTATGCTTTGGGGGATTCCTGGAAGATTAGGTCATGACATGACTTGTTTTGTAATCACGAAACAGTTTAACAATTCATGCTGGTCAAAAGAGACTAATATATTTGATCCCGCTGCCCGGATGTTTTCAACAATTGGTCAGCCTAACTGGCTAGGAGCATTCCTCGCAATTAATTTTTTCATCGCCCTATATTTTTTTATTAAGAATTTAAAAAATACTAAATACTTTATACTGAATACTCTATACTTAGCCCTCAATTTCTCCTGCATTTTATTCTCCCGATCCCGCTCGGCCTTTGGAGCAGTCCTCGTCGGCCTACTCATTTATTCAATCTATCACTACATTTTTATTAAAAAGGGATTTAGGAAAGCATTAATTACTTTGTTGGTAATTACAGTTTTCCCAATTTTATTTTTTAAAACAGGAATCGATAAAATAGACAACTTGTTATCAATGTCAAATCTCAAATCACAAATAACAAATGAATATCAAATCACAAATAAAAAAAATCAAAACAAAACTGTCTTAGATAATTCAGATACTAATTTAGGAGTGACGGACTCTTTAGATATCAGAAAAATTGTCTGGAAGGGAGCAATTGATCTTGGATTTAAATACCCGTTATTTGGGACGGGGCTTGAAACTTTTGCATTTAGTTATTATTTTGTAAGGCCAGTTGCTCATAATTTAACGAGCGAATGGGACTATCTTTATAACAAAGCCCATAATGAGTATCTAAACTATTTTGCAACAACAGGCTTTACAGGCCTCATCGCGTACATGGTACTTATAGGAGGTTTTTTATTTTATGCCTTTAAAATATCAAATATCAAATATCAAATATCAAATAAATATCAAAATCCAAAATCTAAAAAAGATTACCAAAAAAGTGATTTATTAAAGGAAAAATTAAACAAGCAGTTGCTTGTAGTAACTTTAAGTCTTGCGTACTTAACGATTCTGATTACTAACTTCGTTGGTTTTTCGACAACGACAATTAATTTATTTTTCTACTTAATTCCGGCAATTATTTTTACCCAATTCGCAAGTAACGATGAAAAAAACTCTAAATTTGATTTTCATGAATTAAACAGGATGCAATGGCTTTTGATTATTTTTTATACCGTCTTTGAGATTTATATCATATTTTCGATTTCTGTATATTTTATGGCTGACTATTATTATGCAAGGGCAATTGGGTATTCGAATCCAAAAGTTAATGATTTTCAAAAAGCGGCTGGTCTTTATGAAAAAGCAATCAATCTTCGGCGAGAGACGGCGTATGAGGACAAATTTTCGTATTCCTTGGCGTATCTCTCAGGAATTGCATCGTATCAAAAAAATCCTGACTTGGCCAAAAAATTTATGGAAGCGTCTGAATTTTACAATTTGAAAAGTCTAAAGAGCTCGCCTAAAAATGCATTATATTGGAAAACCCGAGCTAAAAATAAATATTTGTTTTATTTAGTAGACCTAAATCAGAATGAGCTTGAAATGGGAATTGAAGCGTTAATGAAAGCGCAAGCGCTCTCGCCTACTGACCCAAAAATTCCATACAGTCTTGCTGTATTTTACTCAATTATGGCTGACGCTCAAAAAAACATTAAGGATAAGAATTTGTATATTGCAAAATCATTTGAGTCAGTAGACGAAGCATTAAATCTTAAACCTAATTTTCAAGACGCAATCGATCTTAAAGCTCAACTTCAAGCTAAATATGAATAATTAAGGACTTTCATTAGTGCTTGATGTCCCCCATACACATTGATATGCAGTTCCGGCTTGATCTTTACAAGTATTTGTACAAGGATAGATGATGGTCATATTAAGTGGGCTTATATAGGGTAAAATTTGTTGTTTATTTTCAAGGCAGGCGTACAGTCGATAATATGTCCCACCAGTCTCAACTTCATATCCATAACTTAGTCCGGTAATTGGGTCGCCGGGGATTTTTTGCATGTATATTTTAGTTGAGTCTGGGTCGGTAAGTGGTTCATTAACAGTAAGTTCAGCCGGGTATGCTCGTTTATCTTCATAATACATCTCAAGTGCGCGCTTAATCTGCTCAAGATCCCCTTTTCGCCGGGCGTCTCTACCCTTTTTAAGAGAAGTAATAAAATTACCAGAAATTAAGGCAGCAAGGATCCCTAGGATAACAATGACAATAATTAATTCAATTAAAGTAAACCCCTTCGGCGAGCTCAGGGCAAGCCCTTTCTTTTTCATATTATAAATATAATACATTTTATAAAAAAAGGAGGCAGCATTCGCCGCCTCCTTATTAATTATGTTTGACTTACTTTACGCACCAAAAACATGTGGCCAGGTTGCCAACCGCACAAACAGTTTCAACCCCTGATGCGTCATATTTGCTATTAGGATCTGCTAAAAATGACTTTGAGGTTGGTCTGTAACACACTGCTACTGTTGCCGTTGCGTCATCTCCTGTGACGAATATCTTTGCCAAAGTTGCATCACCTGCTAAATCCTCGAAGTCTGATTTTAGTTCACCGGTTGTAATAACTTCTGCAATAGTATTTGGTAATAATGATATTTGTGTCCCAGCAGGAGCGGCTGTGTCTCTAAACGTTGCACAACTGCCATCTGCAGCTAGCTCAGAACACCAAGGCATCATATTTTTTATACCATAGTATCGAATAATTGCACCTTGAACTTCAGACACTGTGTTTCTTACGCCAGTATCTGTACCCTTTTTCAATTGCTCAAAAGGGTCAAGCGCGGCAAGTAGCCCGACTGCAAGAGCACCAAGCAATGCGATCACAATTAGAAGCTCAATAAGAGTGAAACCCTTGAAGTTTTTCATATAATTTAAATATAAGATATTTCTTTTATGTTTGTCAAGAGGTAATTAATCTGTTATACTTTTCTCTAATTTATAAATTAAAAGTAACTAGTAACTAATCACTAGTCACTAGTCACTAGTCACTTGTCGTATGGCTCCACTACCAAAACGTAAATTTTCGACCCGAAGGACTGGCAAAAGAAATGGATCTAATGCAAAGTCACTGCCAAAATTGGTTAAATGTAAAAATTGCAGTAAAACCAAGCTCCCCCACAGGATGTGTAAGTATTGTAATAAATAGACGGTAGATAGTAGAAGATTGGGGATGGTTATTTGAGGATGGAACCATCCTCCATTTACTAATTTCTATCGTCTAAAAAATATGGATCCTCGACACAACGCCCGGGTAAAAATTGTTCAAGAACTTTTTTCTTTAGGTTTTGCAAAGCAAAATAAACTCGATGCTAAAACAACGCTTATTGTTAAAAATCAACAAACAATAGAAGAAGCGATTAAGAAGCACGCACCAAAATTTCCAATCGATAAAATTGCAAAAGTAGATCTTGCCATATTGAGTTTGGCTGTATATGAGCTCATAATAGAAAAAAAAGAGCCGCCAAAAGTGATTATAAATGAGGCCGTAGATCTTGCGCGCGAAATGGGAAGTAATAAAGCTTATGCATTTGTAAATGCGGTTTTAGGAAAGATTTATAATGAATCAATTAAGTCTTAAAAATCTTATGACAAACAAATTTACGCCTCTTGAGAAAAAAATAAACATAACTTTTAAAAATAGGGATCTATTAGAAAATGTGTTTATTCATAGATCTTATCTTAATGAGCACAAAAGTTTTAAGCTTCCTTCAAATGAAAGGCTCGAATTCTTAGGTGACAGTGTTTTATCCCTCATAACCTCAGTTTATCTATTTAAAAATTATCCTAAGCTCAAAGAGGGAGACTATACTGAGATAAAGTCGGCGATAGTTAAAACGGAGAGCTTAGCGGAGGCGTCCGCAAATTTAGGATTAAACGAGTATCTGATGCTTTCCCGCGGCGAAATAAAAGGTGGAGGTAAAGATAACCACAATATGTTAGCGGATTGTTTCGAAGCGCTGATAGGGGCTATATTTTTAGACCAGAGTTTTGAAAAAGCCTATAAATTTGTGTGCGATTTTTTATTTAAAGACAAGCTTGATTATATTGTTAAAAACGATCTCTATTTATCAGCAAAGAGCAAATTGCAGGAAATAATTCAGGGAAGATATAAGATGACGCCAACTTACAAAGTACTTGAGGAGAAAGGGCCTGAGCACAAGAGGGTTTTTAAGATAGGGGTTTACTTTAATAATAAGCGCTTAGGACTAGGGGTTGCTATGTCAAAAAAAGAAGCTGAGGAGAAAGCGGCCAATAATGCTTTTGAAAATTTAGATTCGCTATGATATCATGAACTCTTATGGCAACAACATTAAGACTATTTAAAATTGGAAAAAAAGGCTATCACACATTTAAAATTGTGGCCGTCGATCGTAGATATAAAGCAGATGGCGACTATATTGAGGCACTCGGAGCCTATAATCCAAACGTTGATCCAGTAGCCTTTGAGCTCAAAAAAGAAAGATTTGAATATTGGACTAATAAAGGAGCAATAATTTCAGAAGGTCTCGGAAAACTTCTTAAAAATAAAGACATTAAAAAAAAGCTTTAAAAAGGATTTGATTTCCTTGGATATGAGGTATCTACTACTTCTTCACCTGAATCTTTGTAAGAATATTCAACCTTTTCTTTAAGTTTTGTTATTTCTTCAATTGTTTTTTCATCTACATCAAATTTACTTCCATAATCAAGGGTATTTTTTTTATTATAAAATGATAAATCAATTTTTATTTCCCCAGAAATCTGTGGATTTAATTCGATCTTATCAGAAGTAATTAGTCTATCCCCAAAATAATTATATTTTTCCAAAAAGTTCATAAAAGTAGTTGTATCACCTGATCCTGTGATTGAAAGCCTTAATTTTGTTGAGGTAGATTTATTCATATCAATAGTGTATGAAGTGACTATAAATCCTGTTTTTTGTGAAAGCTTATCAAGTGAATAAATTATAGAAAAATAATCTTCAGAGTTAGGGATTAAGCTATTTAAAAAATGAATGTTTTCTTCTAAAACTTCAGAGGATGGGACTTTAGTATTAAGAAGATCATATTTTGTTTGAAGTTCCTGTACTTCGGCCGTTAATACTAAATTTTTTTGCTTCATACTAAGGTTTTTATCAATACCAATCTTTAAAACAACTCCAATTAAGATAATCAAAATTACGTTAGTGGCAATATAAAGAACGTTTTTTTTAACAAGTTGAAATATATAAGGCTTAACTCTTTTTTTACTCATAATCGCCCTCCTTTAATTGAATAAATTTTCCAATAAAACTTAATTCATAGTTTTCTTTCTTTTCAACATTACCGATAACGGAAAAGCTTTTTAAAGATATATTTTCAAAATTTTTTATAAAAGTTTCAGACTCAATAAACTTAAAAAAGTTTACCAGTTGAGGAAATCCAGTAAACGCAATTGTAAAAGCTACTTTTCGATCTTTATTTATTTCAAATGATTCAAGATTGGAAGATTCAGTACTTTCTTTCAAAGCGGAAGTTAGCAATTTGTAGTATGGTGCCGAGAAAGCATCATCTTTCAAGAAAGTCTTTAAGTCGGCATATTTTTTTTGCATGTAAAAAATTTTAGCCTCATCGCCTTTTTTTTCCTGTAAGGCGGTTAAATAAAATTTTTTTTGATCTGTCAATCTATTAAAAACCTTATTTTCATTATTTAGAATTATAAAAAAACTCACAAATATAACTAAGAAGATAAAAATTAAAATAAAAATAAGTATTTTTAAAGAATAAAAAAAACCTTCATATTTTTGATAGTCTTCACGACTGATTATTAAATTTATCTTTGTTTTTTGCATGAGTTTATCTTAAATTACCTCCAAAGCTAGAAGCATACAAAGAAAGCTCAAATTTAGCTGCATCAGCGGTTGGAGTTTTTATTATAAACGGATAAGGATCAAGTATTTTAGTTGGAATTCCTACGGTCTGAGTCACAAAGCTACATAAGGCAGGGAACAAAAATATTTGGTTAAAAATATAAATAACAGAAATCTTTTTATCGGCTACAAAGCGCTTGACTTCGGATGTAAATTCGCGGATCAACGGACCGGTAATTTTCTCAACTGGATATGTAGAATTACTTTTATTATCGAAAACCCGTAATATTTCTAATGATTTTTTTTCATCAGTATCCGCGTTAACACTGATCTCTTTCAAAAAAAGATGATAACCTACCGAAAAATTATGACTTTCTTTAATGTTAGAACTAATTGGGTCAAAATAGGCAAGTGTAGTTGAATTAAGTCCAAAATTTGCAACCATCACTCCTCCTTGATCGGGTAGGAAAAATTTCTTATTAAATTGGCTTATTAATCTGGATGAGGCGCTTAATTCGTTTTCTATAGACTCAGGAATAAAGCCCGCATATTCAATGGTGGTTTGAATTTTTTCGATCAATTTTTTGGGCGCCGCCACAATTAAAATCAAAAGCTTCTTTTCGGTCTTTAATTCTTCTATTATCTCAAGGTCGATATTCGTCTCTTCAATCGGCATAGGAATAAATTGATCAGCTTGATATTTGATTGCTGATACTAACTCTTTTTCATTTAATTGAGGCATGACAAGTATTTGACTGTATGTAAAACTTCCAGGTACAACCACGTTGACATTTTTTTTTGTAATTTTAAGTGAGTTAACAAGCTTTTTAATTTCAAGAGCATGCTCTTCAGCGCTTTTTTCAAGATCGGAAATATAAAAACTTGTACCAGTATCGATTTTTCCAAGTGCATTTATCTGAAGGGTGTCATCAACTTTTTTAGCATCGCTTACTTTAGTATATTTTTCGCCTATATCAATACAAAAATTATTATCAGCCATAATTACAATATAAAGTATTTGATGGTGAGTATCAAGTATCTAAAAAATCAATAGTTTCTAAGCTTGATTTTTGTCTGATAATACATGGTCGCCGTCTCTTCAGGGCGTGTTGAGGTACAGCTTCCAAGGGATGTTTTGTAGCAAATTTCAAATGAAATAGAGACGGTCGGCCCCGAATAGGTCGAAGCCCTTTCACAGCCGATCGAAAAATTCTCAATAATTGCATTGCTTGAGTTTAGGTTGACTGAAGAAGCGGTAAAAGAAGAATAGGATGCTATAACGTTTGATGACCAGAGGATACGGAACCAATTATTTTCAGGATCAGTGAAGAATATGCGGTCATTAGACGAAGTAAACTCATCGTCTGATATAGCGCAGACCTGATTAATCTCAGTAGGTGGATTAGCAGAATGAATTGTGATTGCCCTACTTTTTATTAAATTTGAGATATTGTTTAGGATAAAATCGCCCTCTTTTTTTATTATTGAAAGCCGGTAAATTTTAGTCTGCTCTCTCATTATTCCGAAAATAATTACAAAGATTGAAGGGACTACAAGAATTACTACTCCGATTACGACTAACATTTCAATCAGTGTAAATCCAGTCTTTTTTTTCATTTAATTACTCTAAAACTTTCAAAGTCGTATTTATTGGTATTGAAAGCGTGGTTCCGCCTTCAATCCAAGATACCGCCATTGTTACATTGACCTGAGTTACAGGGTTTCCCACCTGATTAATTAGATTTACTTCCCTCTTAAAAATTGGAGGTATTCCAAGTTCAAAATTTGTTCCACACTCTGTAGCCGTTGACCAATTTAGACCAATTAAACAATAGGTTATGCCCGTACCTGTTGCTCCCCGATCTGTGAATTGACCCCAATCATCTTCCTTTTCTGATCGTACCCATTCAAGTCCCTCTTCGGTGTAATGTGAAGCGAGTATTTTATGTTGGTTGATTTTCATATTTCTTAGTGAATAGGTTGCAATTGCCATGGCCGCAACAAAAAAAAGCGAGAGGATGGTCACAAAAACCAATACTTCAATCAAAGAAAACCCTAATTTGATCTTCATAAAATTCAATATATAAAATTATAGACAGCTATCGATGTTGCCGGTTTCTAAAATTCCATTAGTAGTAATAGATATTTCAAGGCATTGATTAAGACTAGAATTCTTTAGCCGGATGGCTCCAATCGCTATATTTGTACCTATTCCTAGAGGCTTAAAAGTAAAATTTCCTGTTCCTGAAATAACACTAATATTAGTCGGAAAGTTATAGGTTTGGACGTTTTGATAAACACCAGCGCACCCAAACCGAAAAGAATAGTTATCAGCGTTGATGATTATTTTGTAGCCGGAAAAGTTATCGCAGCTTTGGTACAAGTCAGAAGATATGGCCTTTTTTTTCGCCAGCTCAATCACGCTGATCAATTTCTTTACCTCATTTTGTAGTTTAATTTCCTGGCTATACTTATTGTAGTAAGGCAAGCTAATACCTGAAAATATGAGTATAATCGAAATCGAGATGAGCAATTCAATTATTGTGAAGCCAAATTTATTTTTCACCATATGGTCCAGCACAATATGTGCAATTACTGACGCATTGAGTAGCCAGAGATTGACATGTTACAGTATCTGTCTCCAAATGGGTTGCCAATGTGTAGTCTGTGCCGTCTGAACTTGTGTAATAATAAGTAAAGGTCGGATTTTTTGGATCACTTGGTAAAGATTGGATATAAATGGTTGGCGAGGATAAAACGTTTAATGTTGTACCCCAATTTGATCCTACAGGATAAGCATCCTCATTACTTCGATACATCTCAAGGGCCGCTCTTACTTGCTCAATGTCAGTTTTCCGCTTGGCGTCTCGAGATTGCTTGCTTAACTGAGAATACGAAAGCGAGGCTGCCGCAGCTAAAAGAGCGATTATTGTTGAAACGACGAGAATTTCAATAAGGGTAAATGACTTTTTCATTATTGTTGGTTCGAAATACAATAATTGCTTGGAGTTTCAGATTCAAGCGTTGTACAAACAGTATAGGCCGCTGTAGAGCAGGGACTACAAGGATAAGGAGTAATTGTCTTAGGGTCATTTGGTACGACAGGCATAATGCCAATAGTTGGGCTAGCGCAATAAATATTAGTGCCCAGTGAAGCCGGATACTCGTATCCGCATATTGAATAATACTGCTCCATTGCACTTTGAATTGTTTTTAAATCACTCTTTCTTTTGGCGTCTCTGGCTTTTTTTTGAACTGTTGAATACGATGAGATTCCAACCGATACTAGGACAGCAATAATTCCTATGACGACCAACATCTCAAGCAAGGTAAAGCTTTTTTTAATTTTCATTGAATTTATTTTATTGATTATTAATTAAGGCTCTTTAACTGTATAACAAGGACCTGTAGTACAAGTACTGCATACTGCACAATCAGATGCTTTATCAGGATCAGCTTCATTTTCCAAGCAAGTGCAAATGGTATAAGTTAAAGCACTGTTATTGACACTGTAATAATATTGATTTTCAGAGATTGGATCATCAGGAAACTTATTCATGTAGATGTTGCCAGAGCAACTACCGCTTGACCAACAAGCTCCTGCCGATATCGGAAAACTATTACCTGCACCCTGCGAGAGGAAGGCGGGTGGAGATTGATCTTGTTTATACATTTCCAAAGCTTTCTGAATCTGTTTTAAATCTGATTTTCTCTGACTATCGCGCGCGCGCTCACGAGCACCCATAAAGTTAGGTAGCAACATGGCGGATAAAGAACCAATAATAGCAATGACTACCAACAACTCAATTAAAGTAAAAGCACGCTTCATATAATTTCTAATTTACCTAATTAACCTAAAAAAATATCAAATCCCAATTGGTAATTGGTTATTGTTTAGGTCAATTAGAATAATTAGATCAATTAGGTTAATTAATTTATAGTATATCTTTTCATTATGTAAATCAAGATGTGATCGATTGTTAGCTGCGGGTTAAGATTATTATTAGCAATTAAGGATTTTAGCCGAATGATTTCTTTAATAATTTCTCCCGATGCGCAATCTAGTAATAATCTTTTTCGAAAAAAATTAATAATCCGGTCAATCAGTAAATCGACACTTTCTTTGTCTACTTTATTGAATGGTTTTTTGTTAAAAATACTTCTATCTTTTTCTTTTATAAAATTTTCTAACAAGCTTTCCACCTCCCCATCTTCTTTTAAAGTTTTGCGTGTTAAATTAATTACCTTACATCGTGAAACTACTGTAGGTAGAAGTTTTTCTACAGTATTGGTTGTCAAAATTATCTGTACGTTGGAGGGCGGCTCCTCAAGAATTTTTAAAAATGCATTTTGAGCTGGAAGTGAAGATATATGAAAATTTGGAAGATAATAAAGCCTTTTCTGACGATAAAAAATCTTGGTTTCCGAAATTATATTCTTGATCTCGTTTATAGAATATTCAGTTTTTTCAGGAGTTATTTCAAAAAAAATATCATCTTTATTTTTTACAGTTGTTAAAAAATCTTTTAACTTTTTATTATCGTTTGTGACGAGAAGTAGTGGGATCATATGATGGTTATGATTGCATTTTATCAAATATCTAACTATATTTAAAATAGACAGTAAAAATAAAAAATTGGTGATAAATAATCAAATTACAGACGCAGAATCAGACAGATTTGAAGTAGAAAGTCTTAAAAAAGACATGGGGATTGATAAGTATCTATATCAGTATTCAGCTGTACCGAAGATAGAGGTTATAAAGGCCGTTTCCCAAATTTTAGGATTCCCGTATGTAGATTTGGCAAATTCACCTATTGATTCTCAAGCGGTTGGTTTTATTCCCGAATCTATTGCCCGAAGATATCAAATTATTCCTTATCAATATAATTTAAAGGAGGGGTCAATATTTTTAGGTACTACTGATCCATTAAACACCTCAATAATCGATTTCTTGGAAAAGAAAACGGGAAAAAAAATAATTCTTGCGCTAGCCGAAGCATCTCAAATCAGCAAAATGATTGACATGGCTTATAGTCAAGGCCTGTCACCTGAAGTGAGAGATGCTTTAAAGGAATATTCACCGGCTGACTCAATGAAAAAATTAGAGTTAACCCGAGGATCAATCCAAGAAGCACCGATCGCTAAAATTGTTTCAACAATTCTTGAGTTTGCAATAAAAAGCCGAGCATCTGATATTCATATTGAGCCAGAAGAAGCAAGAACCAAGGTCAGATATAGAATAGATGGAATTCTTCATGAGAAGCTTTCCCTCCCGAAATCAATTCACGATGCTCTTATTTCAAGGATAAAAATTCTATCTGAAATGAAAATTGATGAAAAACGAGTGCCTCAAGACGGCCGCTTTACTTTTAAAATTCAAGACGAAGAGGTAGATTTAAGAGTCTCTACACTACCAACAGTCAATGGTGAAAAAATAGTCATGAGATTACTTAAAAAAACGGGTGGAATTCCAAGTCTTCTTGATTTGGGTCTTAAAGGTCCGCAACTTAAAGATATTGAAGAGGCAATTACAAAGCCATATGGAATTATACTAATAACAGGTCCAACAGGCTCGGGAAAAACTACGACTCTCTATTCAATTTTATCGAGATTAAATAAGCCAAGCGTCAACATATCAACTTTGGAGGACCCGGTTGAGTACCAGATTCCAGGTATTAACCAAGTCCAGACTAACCCAGCCGCTGGGCTTACATTTGCCAATGGTTTAAGAGCGTTTCTTCGCCAAGATCCGAATATAATTTTAGTAGGTGAGGTAAGAGACAGAGAGACGACTCAGCTTGCAATCCAAGCCGCCTTAACTGGACACTTGGTTTTCTCTACCCTCCACACAAATGATGCGTCGACGGCAATTCCAAGATTGATAGATTTAGGAGCGGAAAATTTTCTGATTGCCTCAGTCCTTGCCGCTGTCGTTGCTCAGCGCATTTGCCGCCAGATATGCCCTGACTGTAAAACTTTTTATGAGCCAATAACAAA
Source organism: Candidatus Roizmanbacteria bacterium GW2011_GWA2_35_19 (assembly GCA_000990565.1). Taxonomy (GTDB): domain Bacteria; phylum Patescibacteriota; class Microgenomatia; order UBA1406; family GWC2-37-13; genus GWC2-37-13. Next base: position 13,380 of record LBQC01000017.1, read on the forward strand.
GGTTCAAGATAATGTCAAGTTAGTTTTGGGTCCATTGCTCCCCAAGATTTATCAATCTAAGCCAATTAAGTTGGCTCGGGGTACTGGCTGTAATCGTTGTAATCAGACCGGTTATCTTGGTCGAATTGCAATTTTTGAAGTATTAAAAATAACATCAACTATTAACCGGATGGTGATTCAGTCATCATCAGGCAAGGAGATTGAAGAGCAGGCCCGAAAAGAAGGATTGATTATGATGAAACAAGATGGATACTTGAAAGTTTTAGACGGAGTCACTACTATTGAAGAAGTGCTTAGAGTCGCAGAAACGTAAAAATTCTAAATACTAAACAGTTTAGTATTTAAGATTTAGTTATTATTTGCCTGCCGGCAGGCTGGGTTGTTAGTAATTAGAATTTAGTATTTGGTATTTTATTATGGATTTACATAAACTATTACAGTTGGTGATTGATAAAAACGCCTCAGATCTTCATTTGTTGCCAAAATATTATCCAACTATTAGAGTATCTGGCGAGCTTTATCAGATGACGACATTGCAGATGGTCGCTGAAGAGGAATCGACAAAAATGCTACTTTCCATTTTAAACGATGAGCAAAAAGAAAGCCTTTTAGCAAATCGGGAGATGGATATAGCATATGCGTATTCTGATTACCGCTTCAGGATTAACATGTATTTTGCTCAAGGCTCATTATGCGGAAGTTTCAGACTTATTCCGTCACGGATAAGGACTATAGAGGAACTAAATATTCCAGCGTTTTTAAAACAATGCGTCGATTTTAGGCAAGGCTTAGTCCTTTTAACCGGACCAACTGGAGAAGGTAAATCTACTACACTTGCGGCCATAATAAATGAGATTAATAATAAATATGCAAAACATATAATTACGGTTGAAGACCCCGTTGAATATGTCTATCCAAAGTCAAAATCAATCATTTCCCAGCGGGAGCTTCACCAAGATACTCATTCATGGCCAATGGCACTGAAATCTGCCCTCCGTGAGGATCCTGATGTGATTCTGGTTGGAGAGATGCGAGATTTTGATACGATTTCACTTGCCTTGACTGCTGCCGAAACTGGTCATTTAGTGTTCTCAACCTTACATACTAATTCAGCTCCAGAGTCTATAGATCGTATTATTGATATTTTTCCGCCTCATCAGCAAAATCAAGTCAAAAATCAACTCTCGACGGTTCTGCGGATGGTTATCACTCAAAGATTACTACCAAGGCAAAATAAAATTGATCGAGTTCCTGCGGTTGAAATTTTGGTTAATAATACCGCGGTTGCAACCACAATACGTGAAGGTAAGACATATCTAATCAGCAATATTCTTGAGACAACTGAGGGCGAGGGAATGCTGCTTTTTGAAAAACATCTACTTAGTTTACATCGAGCAGGCATGATTACAAAAGAGACAGCGTATTCATACGCTATAAGACCAAAGGAATTAGAGAGGTTTATTAAGATAAATAGAGTTTAATAAGAAGTTAGGCAATAGGTTTAGAAGCGAGTTAAAAAAATTGAAGCTGGAAGATGGTTTTACCAAATTTCTATTTTCAAATATCTTAACCCGTTTTCAGACCAAGCTTCCAACTTCCAAGTTATAATACTATGTTTTTCAAATACAAGGCTTTAAAAGGAACAAAAACAGTTGAGCGGCAAATTGAAGCAGCTTCTTCAGCTGCTGTTATTGATTACCTTCAAAAGAATGACTATTTTCCCATTTCAGTCAAAGAAGTGAAAGAAGAAAGTACTGATTTTTTTGCTTTTCTTAATCAGACAATTACTTTTAATGAAGTAGTTGACTTTACAAGACAAATTGCGATCATGCTTAATGCTGGACTTACTCTAATTGACTCACTTGACATATTAAAGAAACAACTGACTAAATTAAGTTTAAAAAAAATGATTAATGATATTGACTCGTCGATTAAAGCCGGTGAGCCATTTTCATCAGCCCTCAAAAAATATCCAAGCTCTTTTTCCAATCTTTATATTGCTTTAGTTAAATCGGGAGAGGCCTCTGGGAAACTTGGTGAAATCCTTTTGCGTTTAGCTGATAACTTAGAAAAAGAAAGAGAGTTCAAAAGCCGCCTTAAAGGAGCGCTAGTCTATCCAATAATAGTTGTAGTCGCCATGATCGGGGTTATGTTTGTCATGATTACTTTTGTCATTCCCAAACTACTTGGACTTTATGAAGATTTTAATATTGAGCTACCATGGACGACTAAACTTTTAATTGCGATCTCATCATTCTCAACTAAATTTTGGCCGCTTATCATTTTAGCGGTTTTTGGAGGTTGGTTTTTTCTTAAAAAATATTTCGCCACAAAAGAAGGCAAAGAACTCTATGATAGCTTTTCTTTGAGAATTCCGGTAATGGGGAAAGTAATCAAAATTTCCTCTCTCGTTGACTCTACCCGGACGCTTGCAATCCTTATTGGTGCTGGAGTTTCAATACTTGATGCATTAAATATAATTATCGAAACTACTAACAACGCAGTTTATCAGAAAGCATTTATTAACGTCTCCAGAAAAGTCGAGAAAGGTCAGTCACTAGGGGTTTCGCTTGACCAGGAAGGAATATTTCCACCAATATTAGTTCAGATGAGCCAAGTTGGTGAGCAGACCGGGAACCTTGATGATACCCTTCTTCGACTATCAAAGTATTTTGAGATGGAATCAGAAATTGCCATTAAGGGAATGACGACGATGATCGAGCCCCTAGTATTAGTCGTCCTTGGCGTTGGAGTTGGGTTCTTAGTACTTTCTGTTATTACTCCTATATATAATTTAACGAGTTCATTTAAATAAAGTCAAAAGTCAAAATTTTGCCTTTTGACTTTTGAATTAATCTTTCGCAATTCTTTTTCCTTGGTATTTTCCCAATCTCTCTTTAAGAATCCTAAATTGCTTTAAGTCAAAGTGATTTCCGAAGTATTCGACCGCTTTTTTGGTTTTGGTTATTAATTCGTAGTCGGAAAGAGACGCTATCTTTAAGGTTGAAAAACCATGTTGCTCCAAACCAAAGATATTACCAGCTCCGCGAATAAGTAAATCCTTTTCAGCAAGTTCATTTCCACTTTGAGTTTTGCTGAAGAAATTTAATCTTTGGGAAATTCGAGCATTTTCAATTTCTGAAAATACTAAACAATATGACTGCTTTTCTCCTCGTCCTACCCTTCCGCGAAGTTGATGAAGCTGCGCTAATCCAAATCTTTCAGCTCCCTCAATCATCATAACAGTTGCATTTGGTATATCAATCCCAACTTCAACAACTGGAGTAGAAACTAAAATATCTATTTTATTATTTTTAAAGTTGTCCATAATTTTATCTTTTTCAAGAGATTCTAACCTGCCATGTAGTAATCCCAATTTGAAATTAGAAAATATTTTTTTTAAATTTTCAAATTCAACAGTCGCTGCCTTTATAGCTTTTAAAGTTTCAGACGTCGATTCCTCAATCAATGGGCACACAACAAATACTTGGGATTTTAGATTTAAGATTTTGGATTTTATCCAGTTATAAGCAGACTGTCTTTTAATTTTTGGAACAAAAAAAGTTTTTACAGGCAGTCTATTTTTTGGCATTTCATCAATCACAGAAAGATCAAGCTCGCCATAAATAGTCAAAGAAACGGTCCTTGGGATTGGTGTTGCCGTCATTGTTAAGAGGTGAGGATTTTGACCCTTAAGTTTAGCCTCTGCTCTTTGCGCGACCCCAAATCTGTGTTGTTCATCAACTATCACTAAGCTAACTTTTTTATAGTTATATTTTTTTGAAATTAATGAGTGAGTGCCGATTATAATATCGGAATTAAGATCGGGAATTTTTGTAGATCCAGTTATCAAACTTACTTTGGGTTGAGAATTTCTGAAATTATGATGAGAAGACGAAGTCGCCGAAGAAGTAATTTCACTTTGTTTGAATAACTGAACTATCGTTTTATAATGTTGCAGAGCAAGGATCTCAGTTGGCGCCATAAATAATGTCTGGTAGCCATTAAGATATGACAAATACGCAGCAAGTGCTGCGACGACCGTTTTTCCCGACCCTACCTCTCCCTGAAGCAGCCTATTCATTGGTTTTTTCTTAAGAAGATCCTCCAAAATTTCCAACCAAACTCGGTCTTGTGCTTTCGTTAACTCAAATGGCAAGTTACTTTTCAATCGTTTAATCGATTGTAATATTTCATCATTATATTCAAATTTTTTTGTTACTTTAACTTTTTCCCACTCTTTTCTTACCATCAAAGATGACAATTGAATCGTGAATAATTCATCAAATGCTAGTCTATTTTTAGCTTTTTCTGCCATTTCTTGGGAATCTGGGAAGTGAATTTGCTGATAAGCAGCTTCCTCGTTCATCAGATTATTAAAGGATATGATTTTGTCAGGTAATAATTCTTTACCCTTCGTCAGGCTCAGGGTGACACTATTGTCATGGTGAGCTCGACGAACCATGGCACTTGACAAAACAATAAATATTTTTTCTCTAATTGTCTTTGAGGATAAACCTTTTTTTTCTGGATAAATTGGAACGATTCGACCAGTATGTTTTAACGAGGTTTTAAAAAGCGAAGAGGCAGACTGCCGATGAGTTTTTTCAAAACCGATCGTTTCTGAATAAACAATCTCATACTCCAAGGGTTTAAGCGAAAGTTTTTTTCCATATCGCTCAACCACTCCTGCAACACTTAATGTCATGTCCTTTTTAATGACTCTTAGCAAATATGGTTGATTGAAAAAGCCAATCTCTATTTCACCCGTACCATCGTTTAGTTTAAATACCTGAAGTTGTAGCCCGGTCCTTGTTATCTGGAATTTAGAATCGACTATTTTTCCAACTACAGTCACCGTCTCCCCTGGCTGAGCGTTTTCAACTTTTGAAATTACCGAGTAATCTTCATAACGGGAAGGAAAATAATTTAAGAGATCAAAATAAGTATTTATTCCAAGTGCTTTTAACTTACGAATCGTGATAGAACTGGTTTTAGGAAGAGAGTCAATAGGAGCATCAGTCATAATTTCAAATGACAAATAACAAATCTACAAATCAAACTCAAATAACAAATGTTAAATTATTAAACATTTATAATCTACTATTTATTATTCGATATTTATTATTCAATTGTTATTTAATATTTGTTATTTGTTATTACTTTAAAAATAAAGGTGCCATTGACGTCAAAATAAGCAAAACCGAAGACACGATCACAATTACTTTCCAGATACTATCTCTTTTTACCTTTTTTCCAAATATCTTCATATGTTTTAATTATTTAATTAATTAAAGCAAGGCTACGGGCAATCTTTCGATTTTCTAAATCCTGCTTCCTCAGCTTCATCTTCCGTACAAAACCAACGGTCGCTCGTTCCTGGCTTAATCGTAATTTTATCATAGTTAAAACAATCAGGAGTGTGATAAATTCTTGAATTGGAAGCCTCACGGTAATTTCCCTTTATTATACAACCTTCTTTTTTTGTCTCGCAATATGAAGACCAGACTCCTCGACCTGCAAGCTTTGCTTTATCTTGAATTTGTTCTAATATGAGAGAGCTTTTAGTCATCGTCACTCCTTTGAAATAAACGGCCAATCCTTCTTCCAGCATTAATTCATTTACTGATAAATTAGAAACATACAAATACGCCAAAGTTCTTCCAAAATTATCTTTACCGATTCTTTCGACTGAAATTATTTTATTTAATACAAGATCCTCAAGTCGGGACTTAGCGTCAATTCCAAGACATCCTTTGGGGTACTCTGGAGAATTAATTTCATATAGCCGTATTCTCTCCCCGCCTTCAACATCCAAAGTGTCTCCGTCAATCACCCGAATTACATTTGCTTTTAGTAATTTATTTTTAGCTTTACTAAAAAAGCCGTTTTTCGAAATATGATAAATATTAAATAAGATTGAAATAAACAATAAAACAAGTATCCAAAAAAAACTTAATGAAAATCTTTTTTCAAAACGATTTATTTTCATTATTAATTTTTATTATATTACATTTTCCCGCTTTAATTATTTAATTAATTAAAGCAGAGAATTTACATTCCGTAGTTTTTTTCCCTGTCCCTTTCAAATTTGTTTTTCCAGGCAGTTTTCCAATCAACACGGTATGCACCCGGTGGATAAATAGAATTATGTATATCTTTCAGGAATCCTTTTATTTTTTCATTTCTTAACATACTTCTAAAACTAGGAACAATTCCTTGGCTTTTCTCCATGAGGAGTGAAAATTTAGCGACCGTGGCTGAGGAAACTTTTAGGACCTCACAAATATTCCTATGTTCAATTTTTTTAAGTAGCAGGTAAATAATTGCAATCCTTTTGGCGATCATTATCCTTTCAACCGTAGATAGTAAATCGACAATTACTTTTCTAAATTCCTCCTTATCTTCAGTGTTCCCGACGATTTCAAAAAAAAGATCAAAAAGTTTCCCCAGTTTTTCTTCACTCAATGGGTATTGTGATATTCTCGCCATACATCAATTATTTAAATAATTAAAGCGAAGTCAATAGACTATATGCTACAAACGGTCGACATTGGCTCATATTAACAATAGATTTACTTCGATATACCAATTTATTTATCGATCTCGGTTTACCGGAGTTGGCGTTAAGGTTGACTTAGGAGTAATAGTTGGAGTGATCCAATCTGGAGGCTTACCGGCAAAAGTTCCTTGACCTGGTTTTATCCCTGTTACTTTTTGAATCCATGGTAAATATTCATATACATTCTTGTAGAAAGCCTTATAATTAGTCAAATCCGATATAAAATCACCACCCACACTGATTCCGGTTAAATAATATTTTCCGCTTTGATAAAAGAATAATGGTCCGCCAGAGTCTCCACTATTTACAATTTGACCAGTATCGTTATAAAAACTCATTAAATATGTTTTGTAGAATTTATCACTATTTAGAGAGACTACATTTTTAGAAAACTCCTTTATTATAACTTTACCTTGTTGCAAAACATCAGGAGACGTATTTTTTAAGTCCGTGCTTCCCCATCCTAAAATTAAACCATTTTTATTCAAAATGTTTTTATAAGTATTTTGATCAATTAACGATAAATATGGTAGGTTAATATTCTCAGTTAATTCAATAAGTCCAATATCATTAGCATCAAACTCACACAACTAACCTTCTTTACATTCAGAAATTACTTTTACAATTTCCTGTGGCTCTATTAAGTAGGTGTTTTTTACTTTTGGAAAAATTAATGAAACATTTTTTTTATTATTGTTATCACTTAGTTTATACAAATTTAAAACTACGCGTAAATTATATGGACTTACCTTATATTTCATTTCTACATCAAATGTTAAGCAATGTCGGGCTGTGATTATCCATTTCGGTGAAATTAAAGCCCCACCGCAGTATACTCTAGAAATTCCAAAACTAGCATTGTGTTGGATATACACCATAAAAGGCCATTCGCCGGGATCTGCTGGGTGTCCTCCAATTATTGGCTGCACAGTCTCCGCTTTTGTAATTGTAGTTTTTTGGTTGCTGTTAATTTTGATTGCTACTATGAAGAATAAAAAAATTGTGATAAATAAAATTGCTGCAAAGAAAATCTGTTTTGAAAAACAAAATTTATCAACGAATTTAGACATAAATAAATTATAGCAGTATATCTTTGATATTTGATCTTTGGTATAATTGGGAGATGTATCAATCGCGTCGCTTACGCTTCCGGTCCCAATATTTAAAGCAAAGACTACTTTATTTTTTCCTCATTGGCGCGACTGCTTTTATAGTCCTTGGATTTATTTTTTCATTTTTAATTTTTGCTTGGTATGCAAAAGATCTTCCTTCCCCTGCTAAACTTTCTCAATCATCCGGTAATTCAACCGTATTTCAGGATCGTGATGGTAAAGTGCTTTATGAAATGTATAAAGATAAAAATCGAGTGCCTGTCACATTTGAGGAAATACCTGATTATCTAAAGCAGGCAACGATTGCGACTGAAGATAAGAATTTTTATAAACATCAGGGCATATCCCAGTTTGGAATTATAAGAGCCGTGTTTAATATGCTTGCAGGCCGCGGTCTTCAGAGTGGATCGACAATTACTCAGCAACTTATAAAAAACGCCCTTCTTACATCCCGCCAAACAATTACTCGAAAAATTCAAGAAATGATTTTAGCTATCGAAGTCGAAAGGCGATATAAAAAAGATGAAATTCTCCTCATGTATCTTAATGAATCTCCATATGGCGGATCTTTTTGGGGGATCGGTACGGCCGCTAAAGGATATTTTGATAAAAACCCAAAAGATTTAAATTTGCTTGAAAGTGCATTTCTTGCAGGACTTCCTCAGAGTCCTTCGCGCTATTCGCCCTTTATTGGGAAAGAAGGCGCTTGGAAATCCCGAACAACCGATGTCTTACGTCGAATGCGAGAAGATAAATATATAACTTCTGCTCAAGAAAAAAAAGCTTTAGCAGATATAAAAAATCTCACCTTTTCGAAAATCAGAATGCCAATAAATGCGCCCCACTTTGTTTTCTATACCAAAGATAATATTGTTGCGGAATATGGTGAAAAAATAATTGATCAGGGAATAAAAGTAAAGACGACGCTTTCTGCTAAAGTCCAGGAAATGGTCGAGAAAATAGTCCGCGAAGAAATTGAAAAATTAAAAGATTATAATGCGACCAATGCAGCAGTTGTAGTCCTTGACACAAAAACCGGTGAGATTCTTTCAATGGTCGGATCATATGACTACAATGACGAAAAATTCGGAAAGTTTAATGCGGCTCTAGGTCTTCGTCAGCCCGGATCAGCGATCAAGCCGATTACTTATGCGACTGCTTTTGAAAAAGGCTACACACCAGCGACCGTCCTCATGGATGTCTCGACTGAGTTTGGTAATTCAACTACAGAAAAGCCATATACTCCTGTTAACTATGACGGGAAGTTTCGTGGTCCTATGCAAGTCAGGTTTGCTCTTGGAAATTCAGAGAATATACCGGCAGTAAAAATTCTCGCCATGGTCGGTATCCGTGATTTTCTTCAGAAAGCGTCAGATATGGGTTTAAGCCAATTTGCCCCAACTGATAAAAATCTCAATCGCTTCGGTCTTGCGGTTACCTTGGGTGGTGGCGAGACGACGCTACTTGACCTGACCTCCGCCTTTTCTGTATTTGCCTCAGGCGGTCTTAAAAGGGAAGTTTCATCAATTGCTGAAATTCGAGATTTTAAAAATAAGTCAATCTACAAAAAGGTACGAATTAAAGAAAAATCAGTTCTAACACCCGAGGTTTCATTTTTGGTTTCCCATATACTCTCAGACAACAATGCCCGCCTTGAAGTCTTTGGTCCAAATTCTTATCTTAATATTCCGGGTAAAACGGTCGCTGTCAAAACAGGTACTACCGATGATAAGAGGGATAACTGGGCGGTTGGATACACTAAGGGCGTGACAGTCGGCGTCTGGGCTGGGAATAATGACAATTCACCGATGAATGCCAAGATTGCATCAGGTGCAACCGGCGCCTCTTCTATTTTTTATAGAGTTATAAGAGAGCTTCTGAAAACCTACGACGATGGGATAATTGAAAAACCGGACAAGGTAAAAGCGGTCACGATCGATTCCTATTTAGGTGGAATACCGAAAGAAAAACTGGTAACTTTGAAGAAAAAGAATTCTTGGTTTTTACAGAAGATGACCCGGTCTCGACTGACGGTAAAAACCGTTGGCAGGAGGCGATAGATAACTGGCTTAAGGACCAAAAAGATGACAAATATCATCCCCCTACCGAGGTGTCAGACGCATCTGCTGACAGCGTTGTTGTCTCAATAAAAAATCCTCAAGGACAAACAACAATATCGTCAGGTAATGTAAATATTAAGGTGAAAATAACCAGCGTTAAGAAGCTGAAAAATGTGAAAATTAAACTTAACGGAAGTGAGATAAAAAACTATAATGAAGATAAAAGAGAGGTTGATGAAACAATTTCAATCACAACTGATGGGGTCTATGAGCTACAAGTAAGTGCAGTCAATGAAGATGATAAGACCGGAGAATCCACCATCAAATTCGGAGTCAATAAACCATGGGATTATGTTACTCCTCTCTCCGCGACTCCTACTCCAATCTTTTCCCCCACCCCAACGCCTATCTAAAATCGATTAATGTTAATTCAATTTTTCAAGTTCTTTTTTTGCTTCTTCCTCGGTTATGTTTCTCTCTGGAGATGAATAATAAAAACGAAGTGTTAGCCTGTTTTTATATAAAGTCAAAACTTCGATATTTTGCAGTAGTTTAGATTGTTGTGCCACCTTCAAAATGACCTCGTAGGTCAGACGCGGCGAGAGGTCAAAGGTCTTATCGAGCTTAATCACCGCGTATGGATGAATGTGTATATAATCAGGAACTACTCGGGAATTTTCAATAAACAACTTTAAATCAATTTCGATCATATATATTCCATCTTTTTCTTGGATAGAATCTTTATCAAAAATTGACTTGGAAATATTTAATTCTCGACATAATCCTTCAACTATTCCTTTCAGGTCCAAATAATCTGTGCTTACCGCAATTCCGAGTCTATATATTTCATCAGGCAAATCGCCTTTTTTTGGTAAATAAACTTTGGCAATTTCAAAGAATTTAAGAATTTCTTTACGACCAGAATTATCTTTAATATTTTTATATAGTGATGGGAGCAAGCTAATCCTTAAAAACTCTATATCCGTCGAAATACTATTTGAAAGTCGGAGGTGATCTTCAATTTTAAGTCCCGAGTCTAAAATTAAGTTTTTCGAAATCATTGAATAATTAATTACTTCATTAAGACCCAGATGTTTAAGAAATAATTTAGTTTTATTTTGAAAAACAAAAAGATCTTCCATATCCTTTGGCTGATCTACAAATACTGATGGTTGTAATACTGAGGGGATATTGTGATATCCATAAATTCTTGCGACCTCTTCAACTAAATCCTCGGGAATTGAAATATCATATTTTCGATATGATGGCGCTTCGACACTAATTACATTTTCACGATCGTGAAGGAGATAATTTATTTTGAAACCCAGACTTTCTAAAATTTGATTTATTTTTTTTCTATCAATCTTTATTCCAATAAGTTTGTCAAATAAATCATATTTCATCACTAATTTCTTTCCTTTGAAAGGGGCTGGATAAATATCATATATATTAGAAGCAATTTTTCCTCCAGCATATTTTTGAAGGAGCTCTACTCCGTAAGCAGTAGTTGCTTCGACTCTTTCCTCATCAAGCCCTTTTTCAAAATAAGTGGCCGCGACCGTCCTCACTCCGGTTGTCATGACGGTCTTCCTTATTTTTTCTTTGTTATATGTTTGGACAAAAAGAAGAACTCTTCTAGTTGAATTTGAAATGGCTGAATTGGCTCCCCCCATAACTCCACAAAGATCAATTATCGTGCCCGTCCCATTCTCAATCACAATGTCTCCACCTGGTAAAGTTACTTCCTTATCATCAAGAGTGATAATTTTTTCTCCTTTTTTAGACTCCCTCATAGTCATTACCCCATCTTTTATTTTGTTAAAATCAAAAGTGTGGACAGGCTGGCCAAGTGCAAGCATTAAATAGTTTGATATATCAACAACATTATTGATAGATTTAATTCCTGATGCAACTAGTCTCTCTGTTATAAATTTAGGCGAGGGTCCAATTTTAATATTGTCAATTACAACTGCAGTAAATCGAGAGCAAAGATCAGGATTAAGAATTTTTACTTTTAAAAAATCTTGAGGAGGAATCGGAGATGACGACGAAAAGATTTGGTTAAATTTATATTTAACTAACGGATTTGTTTTTAATTTGGCTTTTTTTCCAAACATTGGTAAAATTGCGACTGCTTCTTGAGCGATACCTAAAACAGAAGCATAATCGATTCGATTTGAAATTATTTCTATATCATAAACATAGTCGTCTCCTACTTTATTAACCGATTCTATTGATGGTCCGCAAAGAGACAGATAATCGCGGATTTCATTCGGGGTAGCGTCCGTATCTAAATATTCCAATAGCCAGTTATGAGTTATTTTGATATTCATATATTTTAATTTTCAATTTTCAGTTCTCAATTTTCATTGAATTTTCAATGAATCAGTTTTCAAACTGTAAATTGTCTAAATGAAAATTTATTGAAAAATGCCTGCCTGCCGGCAGGTAAATTGATAATTGAAAATTGCTAGAACTGTTCCAGGAAACGAATGTCTCCTGAATAATAATTTCTAATATCATCAAGTCCATATTTCATCATAATTACGCGCTCTATACCGAATCCAAAAGCCCAACCAGAGTATTTTTTTGGGTCAATCCCGCCATCTTTCAAAACATTAGGGTGGACCATACCAGTCCCACCAAGTTCAAGCCATCCAGACTTGCAGACTTTACATCGGACACCCTCAGGGTGACCATTCTGCCTCTGGTCACCCTGAGGGTGTCCAGAAAAGCCAGTTCCCTTGCAAACAGTGCAGGTAATATCAACCTCAAATGAAGGTTCGGTAAGCCTTCAAATTGGTGAAACATCGGGGTGTGGGTGGCATCCCAGTTTGGCCGATAGCACTTGGAAATATTAATCATTCTAATTGGTGGCTGACCCACTCTTTTCATTTCTCTATTCTGGCCGTTTGAAGTATGAGGAGTTAAGACCATTCGGTCAAATTTTGGGTGGGCAGGAGCATTAATATATGATGTTTCAAAATCATCTCTCGCTGGGTGGCCTTTTGGCATATTTAAAGACCCAAAAGCTCCCCATTCCCAGTCAACTTCTGGGTATGAAACTCTAATAAAACCGATTTTCTCAAAAATTTTGGTAATTTCTTCGACAGCTAAAGAAACAATGTGCAAGCTACCCCTCGGATAGATTTTACCAGGAAGTGTTGAGTCAAAGAATTCATCTGTTGTTTTACCCCTTAATTCTTTTCTCCTTACTTCGATTAATCGAAGTACATCGTTTTTAATCTTATTTACTTTTTGGCCATACTCGCGTTTTTCTTCGTTAGGAGTGTCTTTGATAGCCGAAAGTAACTTATTTATTTCACCATTACGGCCTAAATACTTTATTTCAAGTTGATTAATTTCTAGTAATGATTTAGAACCATTAATTTCAGTTTTATATTTTTTGGAATCCATAGTATGTTGAAATTATAAAACAAAAAAGTATTATTGACAATCAATAATCTTTTAAGTTATCATTTATTAATGAATGAAAATAAGTTCTGTATTTCAAAAAGAAGTATAGGGATCCTGTTTATATTTGTTTTTTTGCTCATTTTTATTTTCGGCATAAATATAATTGTTAAAACAAGATATTTACGGAATTCAAAAGCCGTAGAGGCTTCATCTACTGCCTACTCAAGTTTTAATACTGATACAGAAGTTAAAACCGTCACAACTTCATCAATGTTTAAAAAATTTAAATATAACTTATTTAAAGGGAGACTAGACAGACAAAATCAGTACTTTTTTATGGCAAAAATCATTGCATATATAAAGCCAGTGTCGCAATCTACATCACTAAGTATTATAAATTCTCTTTATAGTAATTTTTACTATTTAAACAAAACTTCATCCGATGCATTTAATAATTTAATAAACAAAAATTATAAATTACCAAAAAATATAAGTAATTTATTATTTTCAACGGTCCTCATTGAAAAAACTGATTGCGATAGTTTTTGGTATTGGTTATTTCATATCAAGTCTTGCTATTGTCAAGGACTAATGACAATCAATCCTCCATGGTTTTGCACATCTGATGCAGGACTCATTCCTGATCCGGTAGCTGAGGCACAAAAAATAGCATTAAATAACGTATATTTCGGAGGACCATCTATTGATCCGAAACTAGTAAAAATCGTAAACGACTCTTTTAAAATATTCAACTTACTCAAGACGATTTCAGCACTAACAGGGACTGGAAATACTTCTGATCCTGGTGAAAATTTGTTAGGATTTGATACATCAACTTTGTCTTCAACAGAAAGAAACGACCTAATAGATACACTAGTTACTCAAGCTAATAGTCAGCAAATTCCGATTGAAGTAGAAATAGGATTTGGATCGGGTGACTTTTATAACGTTTGCCAAGAAAATTTTCTCTGCCTTAAATTTGACTTAAAAGCTGATGCTTTAAGCCAATACACTGTCGATCCAAATGCTAATTATGGTATTTCTTACTATTTTCACGATGATTTCTATTCAACTGCCGTACATTCAGCTGATAGAATATTTTTAGTATCACCATATCCTCATGATCCAAATCCAATTTTAAACGATCCTTATTTGTACAATACTAATACAGTTAATTTAATTAAAAATTCTTCAACAAAAATAAAAGTAGGTGGGTATGTATTTGTTTTATTAGATCCGTATTATAATGCTGATTTTTCTACACCTCCACCATCAGGTTTTGACAACGAACAAATTCTTAACAAAATTAGATCAGATTATGCAGGGAATTTAGATTACACAGTCGATAGCTTTCGACTTGGAAAAATACCAAGTCAATATAAAGGGATGAATATACCATGGTTATCAGACCCAAAATCTAGATTTTTTGATAAAATGGACACTTTTTTTAAAGATGTATGGGTCCTAGTGATTAAAAGAGTTGAATAAATTAACTTACCTTTTCGACGATTTTTTTGAAGACTTCTGGGTGTTCAACTACGATCTGAGAAAGGACTTTTCTATCTAATTCGATTTTTTTCGTTGACAAAAGATTAATAAATTTTGAGTATGTTAAGCCAAGCTCTCTTAATGCAGCGTTAAGTCTAATAATCCAGAGTGTCCTAAAATCTCTTTTTTTAAGTTTTCGACCGGCAAAGGCATATTCTCCAGCGTGAAGGACAGCCTCTTTGGCTTTTTTAAACTGCTTGTGGCGCGTCATCCAATAACCGCTCGCCAGCTTCAATACTTTTTTATGTTTTCTTCTTGTATCTACTCCTGATTTGACTCTCATATTATTTAAAAATTCTAAATACTAAATTCTAAGATCCAAATAAACCTTAAATTCTAAATCATAAACAATAGGAAGTTTAGTATTTTGAATTTTCTTAAATGGCGAAATCCCTGCCCTCGATGGAGGATTTCGCCAGTACCGGTTACTTTAAACCTCTTAACCGCTGATTTTCTAGATTTTTGCTTTGTTTTCGCCATTATTACTTCTCCTGTCATTCCCGCGAGCCAAAGGCTTCCCTTTGGGAAAGGCGGGAATCCAAATATTATAACATAAAGACTTTTAGATTTTAAACTAGATCTTAAATCTTTAATAAGTAGACATCATTTTCTTTTTGCAACTACAGCCCTGATCACTCTTCCCTCAAGGCGCGGGGGCTTTGATACATTGACTTCTCCGAGGCTTCCTATATATTTGTTCATCAAGTCAAATGCCATCGGTTTTTTCATTACTTCTCGGCCTTTAAGAAGCATATTCACTCGCACTTGGTAGCCTTCTTTTAGGAACTCCTTACCTTTATTTTCAAGACGTTCAAGGTCAGCTACTCCGATAAATAAAGACAAAGATATATCCTTAGACCCGCTTTTCTTAATCCCCTTTTTTGCCTCTTTTTCCTTCTTCTCTTCTTGATAAAGGAATTTTTTAAAATCTATAAGTTTTGCAACTGGGGGTTTAGCGTGTTGGGCAATCAAAACAAGGTCGACATACTTTTCTTGAGCTAATCTTAATGCTTCTTGTTTCGAAATTACTCCTATTTGAGCGCCTTTATCATCTATAACACGCAAAGTAGGCGCTTCAATACGGTAATTTGTAATGTAATACTTCCTTGGTTTGTAGCTTGGTCTATGAAAACTTCTCAATTTCTTCTTTTAATTTTAAAATAAATTCACTAACTGCTAATTGTCCTAAATCCTTTCCCTCTCTGGTTCTTACACTGACTTTATAGACTTTATGGACTTTATAACTTTCGACTTCCTTATCTCCAATTATAACGAGATAAGGAACCTTTTGCAACGTTGCTTCTCTGATTTTTGCCCCCAGGGTTTTATTATCCGAATTTAACTCAGCTCTGATTCCTGCTAATTTTAACTCTGCCAAAACCTTAAGACTGAAATCTTTTTGTTTCTCAGAAATTGGTAAAACAGCCACCTGAACCGGCGAAAGCCAAAGCGGGAAAGCACCGGCATAATGCTCGATCAAAAATGCCATTGTTCGCTCAAAGGCGCCAAGCGAAGCCCGGTGAATAACGACCGGCTCTTCTTCCTGACTTTCTTTGTTGATGAACTTAAGCCCAAATCGTTTAGGCATAACAAAATCGTACTGAACAGTAAATGCCGTGTCTTCTTTTCCGTTTACATTCTTCATTTGGACGTCAATTTTAGGACCATAAAAGGCTGCTTCATTTTCCGCTTCGTAATAAGGCACAGCCTGATTTTTCAGAACCTTACGTAAAACATTCTCAGCATAATCCCACATTTTATCGTCCTTATAATATTTTTTAGAATCAGTTCTTGACCCGAGTGATAGTCTAAAGCGGAAATCAGTACCGGCCTTTAATCCAAAAGCTTTATTTATATAGCTTATAAGGTCAAGGACTTTATTAATTTCGCTTTCGGCCATTTTTTTAGGAGTTATGATATGGGCATCGCTTAGCAGAAATGTCCTGACCCTTATTAATCCAGTTAGTTCTCCGCTTTTTTCATATCTAAACTGTGGAGAAATCTCGGCGTACCTAATTGGCATTTCGTGGTACGAATGAGGTTGAGTTTTATAT
Organism: Candidatus Roizmanbacteria bacterium GW2011_GWA2_35_19; assembly: GCA_000990565.1. Classification (GTDB taxonomy): domain Bacteria; phylum Patescibacteriota; class Microgenomatia; order UBA1406; family GWC2-37-13; genus GWC2-37-13. The sequence goes on from LBQC01000017.1 coordinate 30,133, forward strand.
AGGGCAAAATGATGAGGGCATGTCATTGGTCTCAAAATCAGCTCTTCATCATCTACAATCATCGGTGGATACATTGTGTCTTTGTAATAAGGATAATGACCCGATGTCCGATATAGATCAACTTTAGCAATTGGAGGTGTTGAAACATGCTCATAATCCCGCTTTAATTCTTCATCGACTATAAATCTTTCAAGAATTCTTTTAATCGTTGCGCCTTTACCAGTTAAAAGTGGTAATCCTTTTCCGACCATATCTGAGAAAGCAAAAAGTCCGAGATCTTTTCCAAGTTTCCTGTGATCTCTTTTTTTGGCCTCCTCAAGTCTTTTCAGATGTTCTTCCAATTCTTCTTTTGTCCCATCTTGCAGAGATCTAAAAAGTCCCCAGGATCATTAGTCTGCAATTTTTTTCCTTCTTTCGCAAATTTTTCGGCCATTTCAACCTTATATTTATTATCTTTGAATAACTTTTTTGCTTCTTGCAGAGTTATTTCTTTGAATGAAAATTTTTGCCACTTTGGAAGAATCTCCCTCATTTTAGCTTCAATTTTAGGAAAATCCGCTTCAGAAATATTCCATTTACCCATATCGAAGTCCTGGTAAAAACCGTTTTCGATCGAAGGTCCAATTGCATTTAGTGCCCCTGGGTATAATTGTTTTACGGCGTGAGCGAGCAAATGTGCGCATGAATGTCTTAAATTATCCAAATTTTTATTTTCCATATTTGTTTAATTATATAATTTTTAATAACAAAAAACTGATATTTCTCCCGCTTTAATTATTTAATTAATTAAAGCGATTTAATATTAGCAATTGGCCCTTTGTATTTTTTCAACCAACTTATAAAGTCTACCAAAACGTTTACCATATAATCATGGTACTCTTTCCCTTTCTTCGGTGAGGCCTTTGAGGAATTGGAAAAAGATCCATCAGGAGCAAACGCTTTTTGTTCGTAACTATTCCAGGGGATATCGATTACTTCTCCCGACTTTCCAAAAAGATCATACTGTGAATACTTCGAAAAAATCTTTTCATAATCTATTCCTTTTTTGGTCAATTTATCCTTTTTTATTAAATGAGGATATTTATACCAAATATGAGACACTTCAAGTTCTCCCACGTGATGTTCTATATTATCCTTAATCTTTGAGGCGATTCCTTTAGCAATTTTCATCGGATCGGCTATTGCAAAGAATACCTGAGGTAACTTGAATTCATGCAAATTTTTAACAGCAGAAAGGAGCGCTGGCAAGTTGGCACTTTTATGACCATTGATTATGAGTATTTTTTTTACTCCGTTTCTAGCTAAGCTTTCGCTGATATCTTCAATGACGGATATAAGTGTTGAGGTTTTAAGTGACATAGTTCCGGCAAATCCAAGATGATGGCTTGAGTCTCCATACCATAAAGGCGGAGCAACAAGTACTCCGGTTTTTTTGGCCACATCCTCAGCTAATGCAATCGCGGCATAACTATCAAGGCCCAAAGGACCAGTCAGTCCGTGTTCCTCTGTACTGCCAACTGGCAATATAATGATATTTTCTTTCTTGAGATAATTATTAACATCCTCCCAAGAAAGCTCATTGATCCAAACTGATTTTAGTTTATTCATATATAAAAATTAATTTTTAATCATCTCTAAACCATGGTGGTGGTAAGATCATATTTCTATTTAATTCGCGACTTTTATGACCGCCATGATGTCTTGTGTCATACCAATACATTTGAGCAATAGATTGTGGAAAAGTGTGTTCGGCTAATTCTCTTGATCCGTTAATAATAAATAAGAAGTCCCGCCAGTCAGGAATAAAAATTTGATCTTCAAGTTTTCGCATTAAGAAATAATAAAAAGCATTTAGAATACCATTAGACTCATCATCTTCAATAGATACATCTGATTTATTGTGTCTTCCAGCCTGTTTTATTAAATCGCCTCTTATTTGATTAGGGATACGCATCCATTCATCAAATTCTACACCTTGTTTATGGTATAGTTGTTTTGAAGCCTCTGTCCAGGTAGGTAAAATCAATCTTTTTTCTTTATATAGATCTGATAATAAAACCCAATTAAAACCCTTCGATGTTCCTTCATTTTGCATTAAATCCAAATATCCATGATCAGGCATACTGTTTGACAACCCATGAATATCCGCTCCAATTAGTGAAACTTCCACACCAAATGGATAATTTTTAAGTAATTCATTTTGAACTTGTGCATATCTAGCCAGTAAAGCAATATCGCTTTTCCCTAAGTGATTTTTTCCACCTTGTCCAATAAATCCTGCTATTTGGATAGGTAATCCTTTTGAATGATTTTTCAAAATAGCACGTTCAAAAAGATTTCTATCATTAATACCTCCCTTTGTGACAAAAGGAATAATCCTATCTACGGTTTTTTGTAGACTAAATTCTGCATTCATATTTTTCACCTCCTTTCCATAAAACGCCCTCCTTCGCTAAAGCTTCGAAGGGCAAAGAAAAACCCCGCTCTGGGCGGGGTTGATTTTTTAAATTTTTAATCCATTCTAACCACCGCCCAAAGTCATAGGGGTTGTGGTAGTACAAACATTATTATGATAATTTTTATCCATATAAAAACAAAATCCCTCCTTTCGGAGGGGTAAATTTTACAAAAAAAACACCCTCCGTCAGGCGGGAGTGGTGCAAGCGCAAATTAAGATTCTTTCTATTTTCATAATTTTGATTATATCACCAATTTTTATAAAATCAAACGTTGATTGGAAAAACTTTTTCCTCAAGTTTTCCGATCCGTTTATTGTGATCGTTAATAGAATTATCATCGGTTTTAAGCTGATCTAATACTTTATCTATTTTATCACTTAATTTTTCGTCGACCTTATCAATCTTATCAATTAATTTCACCTCAACCTTATCAATCTTGTCACTTAATTTTTCGTTGACTTCCTTTATATAAGAATTACTTGCTGTGAATAAACCAACCATTTCTTTTATGAGAATTTTATTATTTTTAACTAAAGCGCCACTTATAGCTTTGCTGACTGTGCCAGAAATATATTTTTTATCATCTTTTGTAAGCATGGCTTAATTCTAATTCTTACGGTTTCTCTTGTCAAATTTATTTATACGGAATTCTGAGCAGAGGTCAGCGGATGGTATACACTTTTTAGGATTTAACTATAGCGGATACCGTGACGAGTGTCTAAAATTATTCGATCTAGAATATTACAAGTT
>LBQC01000018.1 GCA_000990565.1 Candidatus Roizmanbacteria bacterium GW2011_GWA2_35_19
ATATTTTATTCCTATATTTCAAATAAATTTTTCCCTGATATATTACATAGCTAATTGTATTTTCATTTATTTCTATTTCTGGCTCATTGATCATGATATTCGTAGGTTTTTGAGAATCATTAATCGTAGACACAACCGTTTCAGTAGGCGCAACCTCATTTTTAATCTGTTTACCTTGACCTAAGTTATAAGCAAAATATCCAACCACTCCAACAATAATTAAAAACAGTAGTGAGAAAAATAGTGTTTTATACATATTTTTGGAATTTATTTAATTAACGCAAAAATAATAATAATATAATCGTCAGAATTATTCTATATAAGCCAAAGGTTACTAATGTATATTTTTTTAAGTAGCCTATTAACCATTTAACAAAAATATAGGCAAATACAAATGAAGTAAAAAATCCTATCAATAAAAATTGTAAATTTGAATTATTGGTTAACAATTTAAAATCAGTTTTAAAAAAATCGAGGGTTGAAGCGGCAAAAATGGTTGGAATTGCTAGAATAAAAGAATATATTGCTGACTCACTCCGTTTAAACCCCTGGCCCATCATAGTCAACATCACAATCCCCGCCCTTGATACCCCGGGGACAACGGCTAAAGACTGACCGACTCCAATTAAAAAAGCCTCCCAATGATTCATTTCTTGTATTGATTTACTCAATCTAATTTTCCCTTTCTTTATCATCCATTCAAATACTATAAATAAAATTCCAACGCCAAACATTGCCACTTCGATTAATCGAAGTGAATTAAAAAAGTATTTCGTTATGGTTTTTTCTAAAATCAAACCAACAATCGCTGTCGGAATGAAGGAGATTGCAATCTTTAGCCAAAGATCTTTATGTTTGACAACATAAGAAAAATATATAAAAATTACCGCCAAGATAGCTCCAGATTGGATAAAAACTTCGAAAAATTTTATAAATTCTGTCTGGGTAATACCTAATAATTTCGACGTGATTATTAGATGAGCAGTTGAAGAAATTGGTAAGAATTCAGTGACGCCTTCTACAACCCCTAATACAAATGAGTGAATAATATTCATCTTTAAATTATAATACTAGGTATTAACTTATGAAAGTCGCTCTCATTCACGACCAACTAACAGAATTTGGAGGATCGGAAAGAGTGTTAGTTGCATTAAAAAAAATATTCCCTCAGGCTGATATTTATACGACAACTTACAATTTAAATTCACTTGGGTCTCATAAAAATCTTATTAAAAACTGGAAAATTCATACTTCTTGGTTTGGAAAAATTCCGATAATAAACCGCTATTATTCCCCTTTCCGTTTTCTTACTCCACTTATTTGGGAAAGTTTTGATTTTTCAGGGTACGATCTTGTCATATCTTCTTCCGGTAGCTGGATGAGTAAGGGAATAAAAACTACTAAACCTACATTGCATATTTCCTATGTTCATCACCCACCTCGATATTTATATGGTTACGAAACGGCCATTGAATGGCAAAAACATTTTATTATTAAAATATATGCATACATTGTCAATCACTTTTTAAGAATCTGGGATTTTGAGTCAAGTCAAAGACCTGACTACTTAATTGCAAATTCTATAGAGACTCAAAAAAGGATTGAAAAGTTTTACCGACGTGATTCAACTGTTATCTATCCTCCTGTCAACGTACACCCTCAGGGTGTCCAGAAACAGAATGGACACCCTAAGGGTGACTACTTTTTGACGGTTTCTCGCCTTGCCAAAGCAAAACATATAGATGTACTTATAAAAGCCGCCAATATATTAAAATTCAATTTAAAAATCGTTGGAAGCGGGCGCGATAGCGAAAGATTAAGAGAGGTCGCAGTACCGACGGTTGAGTTTTTAGGAAATACAACTGACAAAGAATTTAAAAAAGTATTTTCTCATGCAAGGGCATTTTTATTTGCGGCTCGTGATGAGGAATTCGGGATTGCACCGGTTGAGGCGATGGGGTATGGGATACCTGTCATTGCCTTTAATTCTGGCGGAGTGCCTGAATATGTAAAAAATGGGGTAAATGGATATTTGTTTGATGAGTTGGATGAAAATTCATTAATTTATCAAGTAAAAAAGTTGGAAAGTTTAAAAGAAACAGAGTATCTAAAAATGAGAAAAGAAGCCAGAAAAACCGCAGAAAGATTTACTGAAGAAAAATTTGAAAAAAATATTAAAGACTTTATAAAAAATCATGCCAGAGCTTCCAGAGGTTGAATCGATAAAAAATTCCTTAAAACCAAACATTACCGGAAAAATTATTAAAGACATTGATATTTTATCCTCTAAAAACTTCGTTGGGAATAAAAAAGATGTCATTGGAAACAAAATAACTTCTGTTTATCGTTACGGCAAAGTCCTTGTTTTCAAACTTGAAAAACTTGACAAACTTTATAATTATTTAAATATCCATTTCAAGCTTTCCGGGCAAATGCTTTACGCAAAAAATATTAACAACGCAATTTTTGAGAATCCCATTCCTTTTACCGGAGGAAATAAAATGCCGGCTAATACGACCAGGGTGATTATAAAATTTACTGATAATAGTGCCATATTCTTCAATGATCTTCGTAAATTCGGGTGGATAAAAATAAGCAAGCAGCCGCTAATCCCAAAAGGCATTGATGTTTTGGATAAGAGATTCACGCCAATACTTATTAAGTTGCTCACTCATAAAACCAGGAGGCCGGTTAAAGTTTTGTTAATGGATCAGGATTTAATAACCGGGATAGGAAATATTTATGCTAATGACTCTCTTTATTTGGCCGGAATTCATCCTCAAAGAAAATCTAACTCTTTAAATGAATCGGAAATAAAAAAACTCCACAAAGCCATAATTGAAGAAATAAAAAAAGGGGTAAAAGACAAGGGCTCATCTGGTGCTGATGAGGCTTTTATACTCCCCGACGGATCAAGGGGTAATCACCAAAGAAGCTTTTTGGTTTATCAAAGGGATGGGAAACTTTGTAAAAAATGCAAAACCATTATTAAAAAGGTGCCAACCCTCCCCCTTGTCATCCTGAACTTCCCCCTTGTCATCCTGAACTTCCCCCTTGTCATCCTGAACAAAGTGAAGGATCTAGCGACTAAAAGGAGCGTAAAATATTATTAATGAGTAATAATTATTACGTTTATATTATTACTAATTATGAAAATACTGTTTTATATACAGGAATCACGAATGACCTTCAAAAAAGAATAGAAGAACATAAGAAAAATGTTTCTAATAATGCATTTAGTAATAAATATCGTTTGTATAAGTTAGTTTGGTTCGAGGAATTTAACTCTCCAGATGAGGCAATTCTAATTGAGAAAAGAATTAAGGGTTGGATACGAAAAAAAAATCGATCTTATCAAAAATAAGAACCCAAGCTTTAAAGACTTATATACGCTTCGCTAGATCCTTCGGTCTCCCGACTTGGTCGGGATCCCTCAGGATGACAAATGTTATATAATCTTATAATGAAATTAATAAAATTAAAGCCTAAATATGATTAAATGCGCTTTTGAAGACGGAGGTCAGGGAAATCTGAGACATGTAGTTGTTGATATGATCGTCGTTAAAGACAATCAAATATTACTTGTAAAAAGAGCTCCTCATCTGTCGAATGGTAATAAATATGCTTTAATAGGAGGATTTTTAGAAAGAGACGAAACAACTAGTGAAGGAGCGCTCCGAGAAATTATGGAAGAGACTGGCTATAAAGCTAAAATTGTAAGCCTCTTTCGAATCATCGATAACCCTAATAGACGAGGTGAAGACCGACAAAATATTTCCTTCGTTTATTTGGTTAAACCCCTCGAAAAAGTCGGGACACCTGATCATGAAGTTAAAGAGCTTAAATGGTTTGATTTGGATAAGCTTCCATCACCCGAAGAATTCGCCTTCGACCACCTCGATAATATTAAAATGTATATAGACTATTTAAAGAAACCTCGACCTCTCCCAATTTTTGATCTTTGATTTTTGAGTTTTGATCTTATTTTTATTCATATCTCATCGCCTCGACCGGCTCTAGATTAGCGGCTTTACGGGCGGGTAATACCCCAAAGACAATTCCAATCACACTTGATACTCCAAGAGCTAATGCGACCGACATTACATCAATATACGCTGGGAAAAACTTTTGGACAGCAAAGACTCCAAGCGCAGCAAACGCCAATCCTAAAAGTCCTCCAATCACAGATAATGCTATTGACTCAATAATAAACTGAAAAAGGATATCATTTTTGCGTGCCCCTATCGCCCTTCTTATCCCAACTTCCTTTGTTTTGTCAGAGACAGTCACATACATTATATTCATTATTCCTATCCCTCCAACTAAAAGTGAAATACTGGCGATCGCTACCAAAACGATGTTCATAATCCCAAAAATCCCGTTAACTACTGACAAGATCTCTGTTGGCTCAACAATACTAAATTCATCGTCCTCATATGGTTGTATATGGTCCAAAAAAATATGAGTCATAATCAGGGCCACCAAATCCTCCTCCACCCTTACTTTTTATTACACCGATAATTGTAAAAGTGACATTATCGATCGAAACCTTCTTATCTAGGGCCTCGTTAATAGATCCGAAGAGTTTTTCGGCAATCTTCGGACCTGCAATTAATACTTTTGATCTTTTATCAATATCGCTTTTGTCCAAAAATCTACCCTTATCTATTTCAAATCCGGAAATATCAAAGAAAGCCTCTGAAGAAAAAAAAATAGTCACAAATTCTGTCTTTTTCGTCCCCTTTGCCTCTCCAGATTTAGAAGCAAGTGGTGTGATTGCTTTTATACTTCGAATTCTTTTTAAGCGGTTTAAATCCTTCAAGTCAAATCGGTTACCAAGAAGCGATGATGCCCCAAATCCCCCACTTTCAAGTAATTTGCCAGGTGCTACGAACAAAGTATTTTTACCTAAGGCATCAAACTGATCAGATATATATTTTTTGAGTCCTAGTCCCATAGCTGTGAGCATCACAACCGCAAAAACACCAATAAGAATGCCTAGTGAGGTAAGGAAGGTTTGCATCTTACTTCTTCTAAAGTCTTCAAAGGCTGATTTAATTATAAATAAAAAATAGTTCATACGATTTTTCCATCTTTTACATGTATAATCCGTTTTCCGTAAGCTGCAATATCTTTTTCATGAGTTATAACGGCAATTGTTATCTTTTCCTTTTCATTTAACTGCTTTAAAAGATTCATTATTTCTGACCCTGACTTACTGTCAAGATTACCCGTTGGCTCATCGGCTAAAATTAACTTCGGCTCCATTATAAGCGCCCGAAGAATCGCAACCCGCTGCTGTTGTCCACCTGAAATTTTATTTGGAAAGGAGTTTTCCTTACCTGATAACCCAAAAGTTTTTATTAAATTATGTGCTTTTTCTTCTGGATTATAGAGAATTTTTTTTCTCGAATAAACAGTTGGTAATAAAATATTTTCAATAACTGTAAGCTTGGGAACAAGGTTAAACTGTTGAAATACAAATCCGATAAATTCATTTCGGAGAGAGGAAATTTGATCATCGGAGAGACTAGAAACTTTTTTATTCTGTATTAATATTTCACCAGATGTAGACTTATCAAGTAAGCCTATTAGATGCATTAATGTAGATTTACCTGACCCGGAAGGCCCAATGATTGAAACAAATTCTTTTTCTTTTATCTCAACAGTTGCCCCTTTAAGAGCGTGAAAATAAGTCTCCTCGTCTATCTTGTAGCTTTTGCTTACATTGACAAGCTTAATCATAAATGACAGTTTTTTCCGTTAGCCCATCGGTAATTATGTATTTACCATCAACCTCTTCAGAATAATTTATATACTGTTTTATTTTCTTCTTATCAGATCCAGTGTTAATATAGCTGCCTTTTTTATCTTTTTTTAGATAAGAAGCAGGAATCGATATTACCCCGTCCCTTTCCTTAAGTACAAATTCAAGATCTCCAGTCATCCTAAGTCGAAGTGGTAGCTCCATCGTTTTTTCATCCAATTTTAGCCTTACCTCATATACTGTCCCTGTCTCTCCTTCCTTTGGAGAAAAGGAAACGTAGTAAACTTCTCCAATGTATTTTTTTTCCGGATATGCATCAAAGTTTATTGTCCCCTTCATACCTTCTTTGATATTGATTACATCAGCTTGCTCGGCTGTGACTGAAAAATATAAGGTCTTTGGGTTAACTACTTCAAAATCAGCACCAGCCGGAGTGATATTAACCCCAGCAAATGGAGTCGCTACATGGGTGACAATACCCTCAATTGGCGTCCAAAGAGCAGAATACTCAAGAGCTAGATTTTGATATTCAACGTCAAGCACAGTATTGGTTAAGCTGAATTGATTATTTTCAAGCGCTCTCTCAGCCGATCTTCTTGCCGTTTCTGAAAGATTAAATGGTTCAACTTTAAAATCATCTTTTTCTTGTTCAAAATTATTTCTAGAAATGGAGTATGAATTTAAATATTTATTCAGACGGTTTTGAATATCTCTTTTATCTAGAGTCGCCAAAGTTTGATACTTTTTTACATAATCCCCTTCTTTGACCCCAACCCAGGCGAGTCGACCTGAAGTTTGGAACTTTAAAGATACTCTCTCATCAGCATTGATTTCGCCGGTCAATGAAAGCACCTCTTTCAAATTCTCCCTTTTAACCGTATAACTTTCGACTTTTTCCTTCCCTGATGAAGCGGAATTACGACCGTAGATAATAAACCCGATGGTAATCAGTATAAATAAAATCAAATACCATCTTTTTTTAATAAAGCTTTTCATAGATATGGGGTCCAATCAGCAATAGGCATAATATTGTAACTTAAAAAATTCCAAGCATAAAAGAAAATCGCAGGAAATAATACTATACATATAGCTATAAATTTTTTTGAAGTAAAGAATTTTTCATGGGCAATTAGCGCCATAGGCCACAAAGGTAAAGAGTATCTCCCAATATCTCGATGTTGAATAAATAGAGTTGCAATAAAAAATACTAATGAGAAATAAAAAAAACTTCTCTGTTTGCTCTTAAATAAAGAGATAACTGTTAAACCGTATAACAAAAAATAAAATATTACGTCCTCGAGCCATGCCGTCCCTACCCAGGGCATTTTAAAATTAAATACTGAAAAAGGAAATATAAGATGTATGTTGTCCCCGGAATTAAAATAGGCAAAGAAGTCACCCATCTGTTTCCAATAGATTATAAATACTACCAATAGACCTGCTGGTATCAGAGCTATTCCTAGCCAATCAATTTTTGGCATTGATCTCTCAATATTCTTTTTTTTGACAAGTAACTTTTCAGCAAAAACTAAGCAGTAAGCGCCAAAAAGAAGAATTCCAGGACTTTTAGTCATTGTGGCCAGTCCTCCAAAAAGTCCAGCTAGTAAATATTTACCTTTTTCAAAAAAATAGAGTGACCCCAATATTAAAAGTAAAAATAAGCTTTCAGGCGCACCGACTGATCTGACTACAAATAATCTTGGTAAAAAGAGAAAGATGATTGTAAGTAGCATTGGTGCTTTTGTAATCTTAATTTTTTTTAGAATAAAATAAAAGAACCAAGCTAGACCCACCGTTGCAAAGATATTTACTAATAGCATCGATTTAAGATATGCCAACTCGTTAATTTGAAATGAGTTACTTATAAATTCTTTAAGTAGTCGAATTGTTAAAGGGTATAGGGGTAGATGGGCGGCAAAATAATTAGCTGGTTGCGCTAATATATTTCCTCCATCAGGCGTTTTTAACTTCGCAGGATCATATAGAGTTTTTGCCGGTATGACATATAAAGGCCCATCATAATGTTTATAGATATATTCAAAGCTGCTATTTTCAAGTTTTAACCCTAACCAATTGGATGACTTTGTTAAAAAAGGGAGCCAGAGAAAAAGGGTGCTTAGAAAAACGATTAAAGTTAAGGTAAAATATGGATATATGCGTCGCATACTTTCTATTGTATCAAAAAATTGGGTCTTGATTTTAGTTTTACTCTCAGGAATTTTTTTAAGATTTTTTCGCTTTGAGGGATTTGTAACTTTCTTAGGTGATCAAGGGAGAGATGCCATCGTCATCAAAAGGATTCTATCTTTCGAGCATTTTCCGGCAATTGGCGCCCCGACTTCGGTCGGTCAAGTATATCTTGGCCCCTTTTATTACTATTTTATCGCTCCCTGGTTATTAATTTTTAGAAATAATCCTCTAGGGCCCGCTTTTGGAGTGGCTTTATTTTCTTGTCTATATCTACTTATTAACTATCTAATCCTAAAAAAGATTTTTGATAAAAAAACCGCTATCATCTCAACGATTTTACTCAGCTTTTCAACTGTACTTATTGATTTATCGCGCTTCTCTTGGAATCCAAACCTTATGCCATTATTCTCTCTGCTAACGGTGTATTTCCTATTAAAATCTATAAATACAAATAAGATTATTTATTATTTGTTGATGGGTTCTTTTTTATCATTTTCAATCCAACTTCATTATTTAGCCTTATTTCTCATTCCTCCAATAGGTATTTACGGAATATCACAACTTCTTGTAGCATATAAAAAATCTCGAAATCAGCTGCTGACCGTAATAAAAGGTTTATTATTTTCGATATTTTCATTTGTTTTTTTCTCCATTCCCTTAATTGTTTTTGACCTAAGGCATAATTTTTTAAATACTAATAATTTTATTAACTTATTCAAGCAAAGTCAGTCTGGCAGTAATAAATTAAGCAACTTAATAGATACTTATCTTTACCTTAATAAGCATGTGTTTAATTTTTCTCCGAATTACCCGATCATAACAATAGTTTTAGCTTTGACTTTTGTAGGTTTTTTAATTCTCCTTTTTCAAAAGAAAAGTAATATTAAGGTTTTTTTAGGTTTCTTTTTAGGATTAATTTTTGGATTCATGTTCTATGGTGGCCAAAAACATCCTCATTATTTTGGAGTAATATATCCTTTCTATTTCATTATCGTTGGTTACTTCATTGCTTATCTTAATAGTCTTAAGTTTGGGAAAATATTAATCGCAATTTTTCTGATCACTTATATCTTCTTGAATAGTAAAGGTTATGGATTTCTCGCAAACACCGGAGATCGTCAAATTGAGAGATCGACAAAAATCGCCAGGATAATTTACGATAATGTAAAAAAAGAAAAGTTTACCGTAACTGCACTTCCTGAAAAATACTCAGATTCAACTTATCGATATTTTTTGGAAATATGGGGTAAGCGCTCCCTAGAGAAAGATAGCCTGGAAAAAGCCGATGAGTTATTCGTAGCTTGCGAGAAGAAATGTAAGGTAATTGGAGATCCACAATGGGACATTGCTTTTTTTGCTCCTAATAAGATCACGGGTGAGTGGCAAGTTGATAATGTTAGAATATATAAGTTAATACGCTAGATTTTTTTTAATGAAAATTTCTTTAATCATACCCTGCTACAACGAGCAATCAAATATTCAAAAAGGCGTACTCGATAAGATCGGAAACTACACTCAAAATAACCCTTCTTTTTTTGAAGTTGTTATTGTTGACGATGGGTCAAGTGACGACTCTAAAAAAATTATTAAAACTAAATATCTGAAAAACTTTCCCAAATTTAGATTAATTGAAAATAATCATCAGGGTAAGGCATTTGCCGTAATAACGGGTATTGAAAAAGCAAAAGGAGAATATGCGATGTTTTCTGATATCGACCTGGCAACTCCCATCGAAGAAGCTGAAAAACTTATACTTGAGGCAAAGAAAGGTGGTCAAGTTGTAATTGGGTCAAGAAGTAGCTATCGACAAGGAGCGCCAATTCTCAGAAAAATAATGGCAAAAGGTTTTATTATCGTCAGAAATATTGTTATCGGACTACATGGAATCCGCGATACTCAATGTGGATTCAAATTGTTTGAAAAAAAGGCAGCATTAAGAATTATTAATAAGCTTAAAGTTTTCCATGATAAAAGAGTGGCTGAAGGCTCATCGGTCTCGGCGGGTTTTGATCTTGAATTTATATTTCTCGCCAAGAGGCTTGGGTTTAAAATTAAGGAAGTGCCTGTAGCTTGGCGTCATGTTGAAACAAAAAACGTTAATTTTATTAATGATTCTATGGAAACTCTGAAAGACATAATAAAGATTAAATACTATTATCTCACCGGAAAATATGAAGTTTAAAAACTTCCTTATTATTTTTTTATTAGTAATAATTTCAGCTACATTAATTTTTTTCAAATTTAATAGTATTCCAAAATATTTAGCTTATGATGAAGTGGAATTTACAAAGCTTGCCCTATCACTTGACAATAAACCATACATCCCCTATTCAAATCTTGCGACAGGTCATTCTACTTTATATTTTTATATAATCCTTTTTTCTTTGAAGATTTTCGGTCTTACTACTTTTGCATTAAGACTGCCGGCTGCAATATTTGGAACCCTAAGCTTATTGATATTTTATATGATTTTTCTACTGTCATTCCGAGCATTAGCGAGGAATCTAGCGACCAAAGGGAGCGCAATCCACGCTTCGCTAGATTTCTCAGTCACTTTGTTTCTTCGAAATGACAATTGGATGGCTTTTTTATTTACTTTTATTTTTCTCTCTTCGCATTGGTTTCTAAACTTTTCCCGTTTTGCCTTTGAGGCTACTTTTCTCTTATTTCTTGAGCTAGTGTCTATTTATTATCTTTTACTTTATATTAGAGTGAAGAGTTCGACAAAAGTACACTCCTGGAGTGTACTTGCATTTTCTGGATTGTTTGCTGGTTTGGCATTTAATTCTTATACCCCAGGAAGGATTTTCTTCGTCTTACCACTTTCTTTTCTATTTATATCTGTAATTCCATTGATTCAAAATTCAAAAATTAAACTAATGAAAATCTTGCTTTGTTTTTTGGTTCCTTTTATTATTACGGTCACTCCGTTGACAATATCTTTCCTGACAAATAAAGACACTCGTATAGACCAGTTATTTTTTTGGCGGAATCACGAAATGACCATTAGTCAAAAAATTTCTGGCACTTTACAAAATGTAAGCACTATCTCCCAGATGTTTTTCATTAAAGGCGATATGAATGGAAAGCATAATTACCCCGGCAAACCTGCACTTAATCCAATTTTAGGGGTTCTTTTTTTCGCAGGATTACTGATTACTTTAAAAGACTATAAAAACTTTTATAATCAATTGTTTTTGCTTTACTTTGCAATCTCTATATTTCCATCACTCGCAATCTATCCATGGGAAAATCCCAGCATGCTCCGTACTTTCACCGTTTTGCCATCGGCTATTTATTTCATTGCTGTTTCTATTTATAACATTTTCACGATCGGAAAAAAGTTAATAAAGAAAGAGTTGTACCTTTTTGGGATTATTCTCGTTGTGTTTTTATTATCATCTGCTTACGAGCTACGTACTTATTTTAAATATCAATCAGCTGTATTTACTCAGGCTTTTGAAATCCGATTACCACTTGAAAAAGCAATTCACATAAAAAACTTATATGAAAAAAATAAATAATTTATTATTTACAATAATAATAATTTTCTTTCTGGCTTTCTTAATATTTTCTTACCGAAGTATATTCTTTACTCCTTATGACAACAATTATTATCGGGACCTTTATGATCATTCCCAATGGAACATAGCTATAAGTAAACGGTCAGTAAGTGATGACATTGTCTATAAGGTAACCGGTTTTGATTTAGTGAAGAATTGGAGTTTTTTTCAAATTGATCCCCAGACTCCGGTTCTTGGAAAATATTTGTATGGATATTCAATATTGTTATTCCATAACGCCGAAATTATATCTATATTTGTTTTTTTGTTTTCAGCTTTTTTTTTCTATCTTATTTCAAAGAAAATTCTGAGTGATGGCTTTTTAGCACAAGCATCACTACTTATATTTGTATCTGAACCACTGATTTTCCAACAAATGTCGCTCAGTATGCTCGATCTTCCCCAGTTGTTATTTTTACTAGTCCATATTTATTCCATTCTCGAATTGGTCGCTTTCAAAAAAAAGAGCAAATATATCTTTTGGTTACTAGTTAGTGGATTGACATTAGGTGGCTTTATATCTCTTAAAATTGGATTTTTTTCAATTGCAATCATAATTGCCGACTTACTTTATCTTTATTTGAACAAAAAAATATTTCGGGCTATTCCAATTATTTTGATAGCGGGTTTAACTTATATAGTTTCGTATTTACCTTTTTTTCTTCAAGGGCATACGTTAATCGAATTCCTAAAAAATCAAAAGTGGATAGTAATCTCATATTGGATGGCCTCAAAATCAAAGCCAATATATGGAATGGCGGTTATTACTTTAATCTCTGGATTTATTAAAGGTTGGTATAAAGGAGCAACTCTTGACCGAGTAGCCGAATGGACAATTCTTTGGCCAGCTTATTTACTTATTTCATTTAAATTACTTCTTGGCGGTTTAAGTAAATTAGATCGAAAAGTCCTTTATTTATTGATAATGTCAGGTTGTTTTATTTTTCTATATTCAATCGTTCCGTTTAGCGCCCGCTATCTTGTCTTGGTTATTCCTCTCCTTATATTAATATCTATTAAAAATATATTTAAAATCAGGAAATTATTTTTGATAATAATTATTTCACTTTACTTTTTCCAGATTATCAATGTTTTAAGGCCAAGTCCAACCAGCGTCCTATCATCAATTGCGCGGGTGTGGAAAGTTGGAGCTTATCAAGATCTCTATAGTTTTTTAGATAAAAGCACAAAAAACGAAATATCTCGACGCGACTTCTGGAGACATGGTCAGCTATTAGAAAAGAATTTAGGAGTAACAGAAAAAAATATTTCGATACATTTGCCATACGTATTTTTTTGGCAAAATGAAACAAAGGGTAACCTAGAAATTAACTATATTACAAAATTAGGGAAGATTGTAAATAATCAAAAGGTCCATTTTGTTCGCGAAGAAAATAATTGGAGGATTAAATGGAATTATCAGCTTCTTTTAAATAAATATAATTTGGGAGACAAAATCGTAACGAATTATGAAAATGGTCGGTACGGAAAACTTCTGTCAAAAAAAGGTCAAATTATATCTGAGGCCGTTATAAGACCAATATTTTTTGTAACTCACGCTAATATTAAAGATGAATTCTTTGTACAAAATCAATTAATTTTCCTTATCGGTCTTAAAAAACATGATCTGGAATATATTTATAAAGCTAACTGGCAACCAGATTGGCCGGCTGAAATCGGCCCCTTGAAATATAACCTTTCACCTGAAGTCCTAGATAATTATAAATTTGATGAATCCATATCTATTGAATATCGCCCAATGAGAATCAAGAATTTAGAATATTTAGCCCTTTATCCTCAGCTTGATCCTGTCTTAGGGGGATCTATCATTCTTGAAAAAAAAGATGGTTCAAAACAAACTATAATAAAGAGGGATAAAGTTGATGGACAAGATATTATTTATGAAAAAGATAATTCAATTCGTTAAAGAAAACAGTTTTTTATTTATCGTTTGTTGGTTATTTGCTCTTTCTTTAATATTCAGGGTGTTTCAACTCGACCACTTCATTTCCTATCATCAGGATCAAGTTAGGGACTTATTTTATATAAAAGATAACTTTGAAAGGGGTCAAATTATCCTACTTGGCCCGAAAGCATCAGTCGGTAATTTTTTCTTACCTCCTTTCTGGTATTACTTGATGAGTTTAGCTTATATATTTTCAAAATCACCTCTGTCTCCTGCTTTTTTAACTGCTATTTTATCTTCGGCAACAACGGTAATAATATTTTTATTCGTCAATAAATTTTTTAATAAAAAGATTGCTTTTATTTCTGCAATTCTCTATGCCCTTTCCCCACTATCGATTGAGTATTCGCGATTCGCTTGGAATCCTAATCCAATTCCTCTTTTCACAATTCTAACCTTTTATTTTCTATACCGATTCTTATTTGAAAATGATAATAAGAGTTTTTATTATGGTGCAATAGCCGCCAATCTTGCTTTCCAGCTTCATTACCAAGGGTTGGTAATTGTCATATTTTATTTTCTTGTAAATATTTTTTACCGAAAAATAAACTTAAAAAGTTTTATTAAATATATTTTTTTGAATATACTATTAATATTCCCTTTTTTGCTATACGAAATAAAAAATGGATTCGCCAATACTTCCGGGATAGTTAATTTTCTTATCAATACCCAGACAATAATAAAACTCAAGTTGTTTGGAGTTCCTTTTTTCATCAAATTTATCATTAGAGATTTCTCGTTATTTTTGTCAAGGGTGCTGTTATTCAAAAATCAAATAATCGGATATTTTCTTTTAGGAATATTTTCAATTTCAATGTTTTTAAAAATAATCACTTTCCGTAAGGTAGACCGCCTTGAGAAGCCCATCCTAATATTCTTAGTAACATCGTTTATCATGTTGTTTTTTTATAAAAATTCTCTTATTGATTTTTACCTGCTATTTTTAATACCGATTATTATAATTTATTTCATTTTTTTACTTTTTAAATTAAAAAGTCAGAAAGCGGTCTTTCTAATTATATTTTTTATATTAATAGTGAACTTAGGTAAATCGCCTACTTTCGGTAACTATGACAAGACATATCTTTGGGTTAAAGAGTCAATAAAGTTGGTAAGTCAAGAAAAAAATTATTGTGTAAGTTATAACATCTTCCCTCAAAATTATATTGAAAGTAAACTGAAATACGCAATGACGCTACCCAAAAATCAACCGGTATATCAAAATTGCGACGTCTATATGTATTATCAATGTAACCCGAGGATTATGACTGGTTTTTACTTTTGCGAAAATCCTGTCTGCAAGTATAAGCCTATAGATCTAAATAATGCTGAATTGATTGATATGTATCCGCTTTATTCGGGTGTTAAAATATATAAGATACAATTTTGAAACGATGATACATTTTTGAGACAATCGCCTGGGGCCCCATTGGGGTGAGGCGGTCGAAAAAATGATATCAAGTTTCAATGTTTAAGATATGTTTGATATTTTTAAAATATTTTCATTTCTCAAAAAAAGCTTTTCTAAAAAAGATGTTCTCATCATGTCTCTCATTATCGGGCTCTTTTTTTTAACACGACTTATTAACCTCGACAAATTCCCAATTTTTTCAGACGAAGGAATTTACATCCGTTGGGCTAAGGTCGCCTGGCATGATGCATCGTGGCGCTTCATATCCTTGACCGATGGTAAACAGCCTCTCCAAACCTGGGGGACAATTCCATTTTTGAAATTCTTTCCTGACAATGCGCTTCTTGCAGGTCGACTATTTTCCGTAATGACCGGATTCATAGCTCTTTCGGGAACTTTCACTCTTCTCTTTTTTTTATTTGGCAAAACTAGCGCAATAATTGGATCATTTTTATATGTAATTACTCCATACTTTTTATTTTTCGACAGAATTTCACTAGTTGACTCGGCAGTTAACGCTGGTTTTATCTGGATTTTGTTTTTTACGATTATTTTGGCGAAATACAGAAAGCTAGAAACGGCGCTAATACTTGGATTTACAGCCGGATTTTTTCTCTTGGCTAAATCATCGGTAAAAATGTTTTTAATGCTTGGGGCCTTTTCGCCTTTGCTTTTTCTAGAAAAAGAGTGGAAGAAATTTCTGAAAAATTCTGTTAATTATTATTTTCTCTTTGCGATTTCGATTGTTATTGCTATCGTAATTTATAATGTCCAGCGCCTCTCTCCTTTCTTTCAATTTGTCGACAAAAAAAATTTAACCTTTGTAATGAGTTTTGACGAGCTTATAAAAACTCCTTTTCAATATTTTTTGAATAATATTAAACTAACACCGCTTTACATATGGTGGGAGTCCGGCTTTATAATGCCAATCTTGGCAATATTTGGAATGCTATATGATATTTTTTGGATCATTATTCTTAATCTTAGCTGCTTATTTTTTGTCACATATTTCCAAAAAATTAAGAAATATTTTTATCATTTTGATTATTGTCGCCGTCTCGTATTTTAACTATACAATCATGTTTGACTATAAAAACATTCCGTTTCCTGAAGTTGATCGCGGACAATACCTTGAAGGTTGGCCAGCAGGATGGGGAATAAAAGAATTTATGGATTTCGCGCGAGCTCAATCAGAGACAAAGCCGGTTGTCATAATTGCTGAGGGTAATTTTGGGATGGCCGCCGACGTCCTTGATGTATTCTTAAAAAGAAACGATAAAATAACAATCAAGGGTTACTGGCCTCTTGGTGAAGAACAATTGAGAGAAAACCTGAGCCTTTTGAAAGATAATCATGTTTATGTCTTTTTTTCTCATCAAGAGACATTCCCTCCAAATTGGCCTCTTAAGGAGTTTAAAACCATCGAGAAGCCTGGTGGTAAATCCACTTTCCGCATCTTTGAGCTCGCTTTGCTATAATTACTTTGATGAAAAAGATAATTATTCTTGCCACACTCTTTATTCTTTTTTTAACGGTTGGCAGAAATCTTCTGCCTGGAAAGACAATGTTTGACTTCCATGATGAAACTCAGGCAGCCCGCATTCAGCAATTCACTCTGAATTTAAGAAATCTACAAATACCTCCTCGAATTGCTCCTCAATTCTCTTTTGACCTCGGATACCCTGTATTTAACTATTACGCGCCTTTTCCGTATTGGGTGACATCGGCGATTCACCTTGCAGGATTTGATATTGCCGATTCTACAAAAATTTCATTCTTATTTGCTATTGTTATTGGTTTTATTTTCATGTTTCTTTTTTTAAATTTATTTAATGGTTTTTTTCCAAGTCTGCTTGGGGCAGCGCTTTATTCAACCTCCCCTTGGCTTGCAGTTGAAATATTTATAAGAGGAAACTTAGGCGAAGTTTGGTTTATGGGATTAATGCCTTTAGTTTTTTATTTAATTTACAAAAATAGAAAATACTCAAGCCCACTAATTTTTTTAATGACTACCTTATTTTTAGGGTTTATATTAACTTCTCACAACATTTTATCCTTAATATTTTTACCTGTTGTTTTTATTTATATATTATTACTTGAAAATAAATTAAAAAATCTATTAAGTCTCTTTTTGGCATTTGCTATAAGTAGTTATTTTTTTATACCCGCAGTACTTGAAATTGGGTTTACTCAAGCGATGACTATTGCCAAAAATACAAGTTATACGAGCCATTTTCTTTGCTTAAGTCAGATTTGGACAACTCCGTCATGGGGTTATGGGGGGTCAACGCCCGGATGTACCGACGACGGAATGTCATTTATGTTAGGTAAACCACAGATATTGTTCTTTTTGGTTGGGCTAACAACTCTTTTTGCATATCTAAAAAGAATTGAATATTTTAGATTAATTTTATTCTTCGGTCTTGGTACGTTTTTAGCAATTTTCCTTACTTTATACCAATCGTCATTTTTGTTTGGTTTCTTTAAGCCGATATTTTCTTTATTTCAATTCCCATGGAGATTTTTGTCATTTGCGCTTTTTGGCCTTGCTTTTATTGCAGGTCAACTGCAGATTCCTACAAAATACAAAAAACTGGCTTTAATTCTTATCATCCCTGTTTTTGCAGTCTTTTTTTATAATGCAAAGTTCTTTACAAAATTAATGCTTTCCAAGGAAAAATATAATTTAGAATTTTTATCAAATGTTTACATCTCTCAAAGAGTCGCATACAAAGTATCGGAATATCTCCCAAGTGCTGCGAGTTATAAAAGCTGGCTAGAGTTAGAGCCGCAAAAAAATAGTCAGGAAATTAAAGACCCCACTTTAGTTGATTATAACTTCGTAAGCGCCTTTGACGGAGGCTCAATTAAAACAATCAAGAATGAACCCTTTGTAAAACAAGCAGAAACCAAATCAAAAAAAATATTAGTGGATATACATTATCTTCCTTACTGGAAGATATTAATAAATGGTAATGATTATATTCCAACTGTATTTGATAAATTAGGAAGACCGATTATTGACCTAGTTGGTAAGTCGGTCATAACAGTTAAATATCAACAGACACCGGTTGAGGTATTTTCAAATATATTTACCACGCTTTCTTTTGCGTTATTATTAGCTATGGTTGTCATTAAACCAATATGGATAAAAATCAAGTCTCTGAAGTAAAAAGAAAAACAATAATATCGGCGCTTAGCCTATTCTTTCAAAGTGGATACGCGGCCTTTTTAGGACTTGCCGCCAATCTTGTCTTAACGATTCTATTGTCACCTGGAGTTTTTGGTATATATATTGCCACTCTCTCAATCATCTCAATCCTTAATTATTTTTCGGATATTGGACTGGCGGCTTCGCTTATTCAAAAAAAAGAAATCACTCGCGACGACGAAAAGACTGCCTTTACTATCCAGCAATTTTTAGTTATTTCATTGGTTATTGTCGGTTTTCTTGCAACCTCTACAATTCGGAACTTTTATAAACTACCCGTTGAGGGAACCTTTCTTTATTGGTCCCTTTTATTAGGATTTTTTTTATCGTCACTCAAAACTATTCCTTCCGTTTTTCTTGAGAGGAAAATTCATTTTCAAAAAATAGTCTTGGTACAAGTAATTGAAAATACTTTTTTTTATTTAACGGTAATTACTCTCGCTATAATGGGTTATGGACTTAATAGTTTTACCTACGCAGTAATTTTAAGATCAGTTGTCGGACTTATTTCAATTTATATAATCTCGCCATGGAAACCAGGAATTGGAATAAATATAGCCTCATTTAAACGGCTCGTATCCTTCGGTGCCCCATTTCAAGCTTCATCCCTACTAGCATTAGTTAAGGATGATTTGATGATTTTATATCTCGGAAAGGTTTTAGGATTTACAGGTCTTGGATATATTGGATGGGCTAAAAAATGGGCAGAGGCGCCAATTAGAATAATAATGGATAATATAAGTCGGATTTTATTCCCACTTTTCTCAAAGTTTCAAAATGAAAAAGAAAGATTGACAAAACTCGTAGAAAAAATAATTTTTTATCAATCGTTCTTGATTCTTCCAGCTATTATTGGAGCCGCATTAACCATGCACCAATTTATTGATTTAATACCAAGATATTCTCAATGGACCCAGGCTCTACCCCTTTTTTACTTATTCTGTCTATCGGCATTACTTTCCTCGTATTCAACGCCGTTTATAAATCTTTTGAATGGATTAGGTTACGTTAAAATTTCATTTTATTTCATGGTTGGGTGGACCGCAGCAACTTGGATATTGACCCCAATTTTGATAAAAATGTTTGGGTATTTAGGATTTCCTATTACTTTAGTCATGCTTTCAATGTCTTTTATTGTCGTTATTTACCAGACAAAAAAAGTAGTTAATTTTTCATTTTTAACAAATATCTTTCCATTTTTAGTTTCGTCATTTATTATGGCAGCAATCGTAACTTTGCTCTTAAACTTCTCCCCTTTTTCTTCTCTTGTAGCTTTGATTATTGCCGTTTTAGTCGGTATAATGAGTTATCTATTTATGATCAGGTTTGTATTTAAAATAGATTTTTTAAAAGAAATTATAACACTTAAAAAAAATGAATAAAATCTCGGCAATAATTGTAGTAAAAGACAATCCTCCATACATATTTAAGACTGTTGATTCAATTCTTGATTTTGTTTCAGAAATTGTGATCGTTGACATTGGAATTGAAAACTCACTAAGCGAAAAACTTAAAAAAAACAAGCTTATTAAGTTGGTTAAAATTCAAGGCACAGTACCCTATGTTGAAAAAATTAGAGAAAAAACAAAAGAACTAGCTTCATATGAGCATATATTATTTCTTGATCCTGATGAAGTTGTCCAGCCAGAATTAAAAAAAATCATCCTTGAGAACTACCTGAAATACGATTATTTTAAAATTCCACGAAAAAATATAATCTTTGGTCGTTTTATAAAACACAGTCGTTGGTGGCCAGACTACCAGATAAGATTTTTTAAAAAAAATTCTGTCAAATGGCCGCTAATTATCCATAGACAGCCAAAGGTACTCGGTAAAGGATTTGAAGTTGAGGCAAAGGAAAGCCTATCTCTTTTACATTATAACTATCAAAACCTTGATGAGTATTTATCAAAAGCTAAGAGGTACGCAAAATATGAGGCAAAAGAATTTGCTTCTGAAAATCAAGTGGTGTCATTTTCCCAAACTGTCCGTCGATCATTAAATGAATTTATTAGTAGATATTTTGCAGGTGAAGGTTATCGAGACGGAGTTGAGGGGTTTGTCTTGGCATTCTTACAGATGTTTTATTATTTTTTAGTTTATTTTTATTATTTGGAAACTAAAGAATTTAAAAGTAGTGAAAAAATTAATGAGGAAGAATTTTTCCGAATCGGCCTTAAAGAATCTCTCCACTGGAAAAAAAAGAAATCGATTAAAGATAAGATCGTCAAAAAACTTCTTTAATTTGTAATTTGACATTATGATAGGATTAATAACCGTTAACTACAATCAATATAAACTCACAGAAGAGTTTCTTGATTCTTTACTTACAGTAAAGAATTGTCAAAATATTTCTGTCTTTATTGCTGATGTTTCAAGCAAAAAAGTAGAGTTTAGACTGACTAAAAAATATCCCTTTGAGATAAAGATTTCATCCCTTCCAAACTTCGGATATGCCTATGGGATTAATCAAGGAGTTAAGTTTTTTTCAGAAAGTAGTATTGATAAATTTTGTGCAATAAATAACGATATTATTTTTGATAAAGACTTTGTCATTGAAGCTGAAAAAAGCTTTCAAAAATATGATATTTTTGGAGGAAAAATTTATTACGCTCCAGGATTTGAGTATCACAAAAAATATAAAAAAGATGAAATAGGAAAGGTTATCTGGTACGCAGGAGGTATAAATGACTGGAGAAACGTCTACACTCACCATAAAGGAGTTGACATGGTCGATAAAGGCCAATTTGAAACAGTTGAGGTCACGGATTTTATTACCGGGTGTATGTTATTTTTTAATAAAAAAATAGTGAATAAAGTTGGGTTATGGAATGAAAAATACTTTCTTTATTACGAGGATTCCGACTTTTGCGAAAGAGTAAAAATGGCTGGCTTTAAACTAATTTATAATCCAAAAGTCATAATTTGGCACAAAAATGCCCAGTCAACCGGTGGATCAGGGTCAAGTCTTCATCGAAAATACCAGCAAAAAAACCGATTAATTTTCGGATTGAAATATGCACCATTTCGTACTAAGCTACATTTATTAAAAAACTTTCTTTTTAGCAAATGAAAAAGTTTTTTATTTTTTTCCTATTCATATTTATTGTTATAAAACAAGATGTGCTTGCCTCAGAGCCAGCATATGCTCTTGTTATTAATCAAGTAAGGGGTACTGAATGTTGCTCAATCGGCTCTCTTGAATTTTTAAAAAGACAGATCAAAGCGCATATTGACAAAAAAATCCCAGGATATTTTGCACTTCGACACGACGTCTTAGTCAACAATAAGTGGATGGACTTCATAAAAGATACCGTTAAAAATGATCCAAAATATATTATCCCCGCCTTATTCTTAGAAATTACACCGGATCTTGCTATAAAATCCAAAGTTAACCACGATATTACTCAAGAGAATTGGTATGAAGCGCAAAACGCCTACACAATCGGATACAACATTGACGAAAGAGTTAAGTTGGTAGACAATTTGTTTTTAGAATTTTATAATCAATTTGGTTTTTATCCTAAGGTTGTATCTGCTTGGATGATCGATACCCCGACCTTAAATTACATCCATGATCGATACGGTGTTATGATCCAGCAGATTACCCGCGAGCAATACGGTACGGATAGTTATACCCTATATGGCGGTCCGCCTCACTATCCATATCCGGCAAGCCGTAATTGGTTATTTATCCCAGACTATGAAAATCCAAACCCGGTACTAATTGTAAGACAGACAATAACCGATCCTCTCTATAACTATGGTGATATGACAAGCACATATACTAGCCAACCAAACGACTATATGAAAGGAGGCCGATCTT
>LBQC01000019.1 GCA_000990565.1 Candidatus Roizmanbacteria bacterium GW2011_GWA2_35_19
CATTGCGATTTCCATTTTAGGGGGCTCTGGATTTCTTTCAATTGTGACCGGTTTTCCTTGAGACTGCATAGCGGCAACTCCATGAGTCATCACTCCGCCCGGAGCGACCGCGTTGACCCAAATCTTATGAGGTGCAAGCTCAAGGGCGACATTTTTTGTAAAACCCCAGGCTCCATGTTTTGAAGCATCATAATGGGCAAGTCCGACCATAGATGGATGGATGGCATCAATTGATGTGATATTGATGATTTTCCCTCCTCTTCCCTGTTTAATCATCGCCTCGCCTATATATTTTGTCGTTAAAAAAACTCCTCTTAGATTTGTTGCGATTACTTGGTCGAATTGCTCAGTCTTCATCTGAGAAACAGTAATAAATGGAAAAATCCCGGCGTTATTAACTAAAATATCTACTCCTCCGAATAATTTAATGGTTTCTGCAACTAAATTTTGTACTTCTTCTTCTTTTGATACGTCGGTTTTTACGCCTTCTGCGTTAAATCCTTTTTGTTTTAATTCGCTGACGGCTTTTTTTACTTCTTCTATGTTTCTGCTTGTAACTACAACGTTTGCGCCAGCTTCAGCCAAGCGGTAAGAAATTCCATAACCAATTCCTAGCGACCCACCGGTCACAATTGCTGTTTTCCCGGCTAAATCTAATAATTTATCCTTTGAAATTATATCCATATATTTTAATTAATTAATAAATGATGAATTGATTGTGACAGAAATAATATATAGTGTCAAATTTTTGAGTATTTCCGCCTTAAAGTAAGTAAAGATACCATTAGAATGGTAGCTAATATCATATAAACATGATATGAGGCTGTTAAAAACGAAAATTTTTCTAGTGCGAAAATTGCAATGGTTATTCTGAAAGCGTTTATTGCATATGTTTCTAATGTTTCAGAATAAGGATGGATATAAGGTTTTCTAATTGTTGGAATCATGCCTAGGGCATCGGCTACAATGACCAATATTAAAGATAATGTTGGCTCTTTTATAATTAACCAGTAATAGATTGCAATAAATGCTAATGCCATACATATACCATCAATAAATACTATTTCTTTTCTTCCCTTAATAAAACCAAAGGTCATAATTACGGCACAGATAATTATCATCAATCCATTAAACCAAGCACCAGCCCCTGCGCCATTTGATATTTGTATGAAAAAACCAACTGTAGTAAGAATTAACCAAATTAGCCAAGAAAATGCATGAGGTCTTGTTTTCCCGGAGATTGTATTTTTTAAGTAAGGGATATAGCTAATGATTGCGAGAAGAACTGTTATTCCTCCTAAAATTTGTTTAAAGAACATTGTTTTTTATTATAACTTAAACTTTCCATGAAGTAGTTGAGAGATCTACTTTTTCTTTATTAAAAGAAACTCCCTCATCTTTAAGCATCTGTCTTTTTTTGTCTATCCCTCCCCTTCCTGAATAACCAGTAAGTGATCCGTCAGACGCAACTACCCGGTGGCAAGGAACCAGCGGAGCGTGAGGATTATTTTTCATAAATACTCCGACCGCCCTTGCCGCCTTCGGATGACCGGCCAATTTTGCCAGTTGACCGTAAGTCGCCACTTTTCCTCTGGGAATTAATTTTGTTAATGAATAAATTTTTTCTTTAAAGTTAGTTTTCATATTATCTATTGAATTTTATCAAAAACTTAAATATCATAAATCAACTAATTATTAGTTAATTTATTAATATGAAAAAAGCCCTACCTGTCGTTGTCGTTGTTTTATTACTTGCAGTTGTTGGATATTTCTTGATGGGAACAAAAAAGTCAGGTTTACCGTCTTTAAATAACCAAGGTGGTAGTGTGTTTACTTCTATAAAAGATGCCTTGTCAAAGTCAATGAGTTTAAAATGTGTATATAAAGATGATGAGGGAGTCGAGACTACTTCGTATATTAAAGGTGGATCGGTCCGGGTAATAACAAGTGGGACTGGTGACGCTGATCAATATGGCAATGTCTTAATGAAAGACAAAAAAATGTATATGTGGAGTGATGTAACCAAAAAAGGATTTACTCTTTCATTAAAAGAACCCGAGAGCGTGTCGCCTGTCGCACAGGAAAACAAACCAGATTCTGTAAATGGCGCTGGTCAAGATCAGGAATCTGTCTTAGCTCAAATTGAAAAGTATAAAGATGCCTGTAAGGTAGAAGTAATAGCCGATTCGTACTTTACCGTCCCAACTGATGTCGAATTTCAGGATATGGATGCTCTGCAAAAACAAATGATGCAGGGTCTGCCAAGTAATCAAGATGAGATAAGTGGATCGGCCCCAGGTGGCGCAGACTATGAAAAATATATCCAAGACGCAATAAATCAAGCTCAGGACGAAGGACAATAATTAATTTAGTCTATTTCTGAATTTGCGTATTTTTGTATCTTGAAGGTTGTTGTCCTGTAAATATTTTTTCATTATACCTTTCATTGGCCCCTGTCGGAACCAGATGTTATTAAGGCCTGATAAATCTATCAACCAGGCGCCAATAATTACTGCGACCAAAAAGCCAATTGTAATTACAACAAAGTTATTCTTATACGAAAAATCGTATTTTTTGAGCAGCCAAATTCCAACAATTAATCCGATTATAGCCATTAATGGCGCCCACCAAGGAAAACTTGATAAAAGTTGCTCAAATCTGATTTTACCCATCGGCCCATGACTTCTTAATATAAATTTAATTAAATTCAGGAAAAATACGGAAGAGATGAATGAAAATATAAGGCTAACAAAAGTAATTAATGATCCTAATACAAAATATATCTTTGGTTTCATTTCTATTTTATCTTCCTTAATTTTTTTCATTACATTATCGGTAATGTTTATGTTTTTGTTTCGCATATTTTTTTCATGATAACTTTGGCTCGGCTTATCCGTATTGCAACCGTGCCCATCGGAATCCTTAATATATCACTTATTTCTTCATAGGATTTTTCCTCTAAATAATAAAGTGATAAAGGCTCTGAGTAAGTCACTGGAATTTTACTTAAACATTTGTTTGCCTTTTCAATAATCTCTTTCTTATTTATATACTCTTCAATATTGTTTTTACTAGTAAGGTTCATTTCTTCTTTTATTGGCACCTCTTTCTTGTATTTTTGAAAATAGTTCATTGTTTCATTATGGACAATTCGATAGATCCAGCTCGAAAACTTTTTTTTAGTATTAAAGCTTCTTAAACTTATATACGCCTTTATAAAAGATTCTTGAACAATTTCTGACGCTTTGTACTTATCACCTATCAAATTAGAGGCATATCTCAATAGTTTTTCTTGATACCTATTTACTATTTCAGTATATAGTTCTTTATCTTCACGGCAAATTTTCTCAACTAATTTTTCATCTGTCATTTTATATTCCTTACCTATGCCAATACCCCGACGTGACGTCGGGGTGGCATATAAAATTCAAGTTACTTGCTTCTGTTTCGACCCATTCCGGCTCCATAACCTGTTCCATTTTGCAGTCCTAGACCTAATTCGGCTTTTATTTTATTTGCCTCGCTAGTTTTTCCTTGCTCTAATAATTCATGTATCTGAGCAAATTTCGCAAAATTATCTTTATTAATGACCTGAGTTACTCTTCCCCGTCCGGTCATTAAATTCTTCCATGTATTATAGTCTTTATTATCAAAGGCTTTTTCCATAGCGGCATGTCTTTCCTCAGTATAGTTTGGCCCTTTAACATTAATATCACCTCTATATGCATTGGTAATTTTTGGAGCGATAAACAATCCTCCGAAAATCAAACCTGCTAATCCTAATGTAATGATTGTGTTTTTCATATTATATCCTCCCTTCATACTAGTAATACAAATAACTCTTATTTTTCTTTCATTTATACCCGCAATCATAATTTGTGTTAATTGTACTAACCGAATATAATTCTCCTATGTTGAAATACCCGGTGATTGGATTGTCCCCTATGGATGGGGTGACTGATATTGTATTTAGACGAATCGTTGATGAGTGTAGCTATCCCGATGTTTTATATACTGAATTTGTACCGGTTGATGGAATTATTCTTGAAAGACCGAGGCTTCTTAAAATGCTTGAGTTTCATAAAACGAAGACTCCTGTGTTTGCTCAGCTCTTCGGAAATGACCCGGATAATTTTTATCAAGTAACTAAAATGCTTGTAAATAAAGGGTACGCCGGAATTGATATTAACATGGGTTGCCCGGATGAGCATGTCTTTAAAAAAGGAGGTGGAGCCGCTTTAATTCTTAAGCCCGAAGTTGCTAAAAAAATAATTCTGGCGGTAAGAAAATCAATTGCAGATAACACTGATAAAAAACTCATGGTCACTCTTAAAACCCGTACTGGCTATGATAAGGCTGATACTTATAATTGGATAAGCCACCTTCTTGAAGTATCCCCCGATATCATTACAATCCATGGTCGAACTTTTTTTCAAAAGTATTCAGGTCTTGCCGATTGGGAAGAAATCAGAACGGCGGTAAAACTAGCAAAAAACACAAAAACGAAAATATTTGGTAATGGTGATATTAAAAATATGGAAATGGCCAAAAAAATAATTAAGGATTATGGAGTCGATGGAGTCTTAATCGGAAGAGCCAGTCTCGGTAATCCTTGGATTTTTGGAAGTCATGTGTCAACTCAAGAGGAAAAACTAAAAATGATGATTAGACATTGTGAGCTTTATAATAAATATTTCCCTGAAGGTAATTTCAAATCTTTAAGGAAACATTTTATCTGGTATGTAAAATCCCTACCGAGCTCCTCTTATTTAAAAAATGATTTAATGAAGGCAAATAACGTCGATGATGTTAAAAAAATTGTAGACTTATATACTTCTTTTGAAAAAAATTCTACTTAGATTTTTATTTGAGTTTTTTGTAATCTTTTTATTTTTTCAAAAATTTTTCTCTTTCTTCAAAGAATGACTGAGGACGATTAAACTTCCAAGGCCGCTTGACATTACATTTAAAGACCTCGACGGTTTCCCAGACTTTACCTACTACATATGGCTCTTTTTCCAACCAAGTATTTAGTTCTCTAACTGATGGAAAATCCATAACAGCCATTGATCCCACCATTTTTCCATCTTCGTCCAACATCACGCATCCGTACCATCTTTCGCCTGATTCTTCCATTTCGTCTCCTAACTTAAGATGCTGCTCGCGCACTGCTAATCTTCGCTCGGCCGCCTTTTCATCTTTTCCGTCTTTTCCAAGAATAAGAAATTGCATAAGAAATTATACTGAATGAGGATATTTAAATTTTATTTTTTTTGAACCTTCCAACTACTAATGGTAAGATAAAGGTTAAGATGTAGTATAGATAGACATCTAATTTATAGTAACCATCAGCCGGTTTAAACACCTTTACAAGAAAAAAATAATCAAAAATAATAGCAATAAGTGTCCAAATAATTGCCAGTAATAAATAATGTTTAAATTCTGAAGTTTTAATTTTTTTATACAAAACCCAAAGTGTAATCACTATGCCAATGGGCATAATAATCCAACCAAGAAGTGAAGAAGGTACAAATGTAAAAAAAATAATTCCAAGGATATACCCAATAAACCAAAGTAAAAATCCCCAACAAAGTGTTATTTTTAACAATTGTTTACTCATAATAAAAATTTAATTTGATTGAAAAATTGTCTTATAAATTTCTGACAAATAAAAATCGATGTTCTCGGAATTTTGCGTATCAATTAGTTTTTGTCCCAGGATTTTCTCATTTCTTATTCTCATACCCTCATAGCTACGTAACCAAGAATTTGCAAGAATATAAGGAATTATTATATTCCATTCATTGAATAGTTTTTCTGTACCAATCGCAGCGATTGTGTCACTTACAATAACAACAATGTATTTTACAAATCTCATTACTTTAGATTTTTTAATAAATGCCAGATTATTACCCCAAATATAGTCTCCACCAACTTCTCCGACAATAATATCAGGTTTTTGTGTGTCTGCGATTAACTGGAATTGATATTCCATAGAATTGAGATACTCTTTTTCAGGAACATCATAGGTTACTGGATATCCCATTTGAATAAAGGAGTTGATTGCATATACACCCGCAGCCTTGTGATGAATTTCATCAGATTTACTACCGCTGCAAGAAATCATTATTGATGATACTTTTTTATGATATTTTTTAGATAATATACTCATTATTCTTGAAGTAAGAGTAGTTTTACCTATTTCAGACGACGTCCCCATAATTAATAACACCGGTGGTAAGTTTAATTTAGTAATTTTTTTAACTACTGGTGCGAACTGTTTTAAATTCATAACTCTTTTTTTTAATCCTAAATAAGAAATAAATTCAAGAATTGTACTCTTCCCCATAAAAGGAGGTATATACGTCACTAAACCAACCGATCCCCCATCGGATAATAAATTTAAATCTATCCCTTTTTTCATAATTTGTTTAGGCAAAATTCCATATATGTGGGTTGTAGATTGCCTCGAAGCAAATGGACAGACGATATAATCTCCAGGATATAGATCTATAAGTCTGCCCTCCAAGTCTTGCATAGTAATAAACATTTTTGTATTTTTTTGGGATACTCTAAATAAGGCTACATCACCTGCTTTTGGAGGTTTATCATTATTAATAAGGTCAATTTCTTTGGAGATTTTTTCAAAAGGTATAATGGTTAAATTTGAGGCAATATTCTTAATGCTAATATCCCTAATGTTTATTAGGGTACTTGTCAGCATATTTAATAATACTAAGTAATTATTAACAATATTCTAAAGTAAAGGCTACATAAAATTTCATTGCTTCGACAAGATCTTGAGCGGGAATATTTTCGTTGGGACTATGCGCTTGTTTTTCATCCCCCGGTCCAAAACCAATCGTAGGGATCTTGTGCATTCCCATTGTAGCAATGCCGTTTGTTGAAAAAACCCAATGGCTTATTTTTGGTTTTTTTCCATATAATCTCCTATATGCTCTTACTGCTGTTTGCACCTCTTTTCCTTGCTCCGGCACGGTCCACATTGGATAATATTTTTTAGTCGGAAAAACTAAATCTTTATATGATTTTTCTTTATAATCTAGTACTTTTACTCCTGCATTTGCTTTTTTAAAACTTGAGAGTTTTCTAATTTCTTCAATAGCGCTTTTTTCCGTTTCTCCGGCGGTGAGCCTTCTATCTAAGTTTATAGTACAACTATCAGATACGGCACATAGCGAGGGAGAGGTAGAGCGAATTTGACTGATCGTAACAGTTCCTTTGCCTAAAAATTTGTCTATTTTCAGGCGACTGTTTAATTTTTCAATATCTTTTATAATAGGCGCCATCTTATAAATAGCATTTATTCCTCTTTCGGGAGCGGACCCGTGACATGAAATACCTTTGGTTGTAATTTCTATTTCCATCCTTCCTCTTTGGCCCCTGTAAATATTTAAACTTGTTGATTCTGTTAAAACAACAACATTTGGTTTGATTTCTCCATTTTTGAGTATGTATTGCCAATTTAGTCCGTCACAATCTTCCTCCATAATGCTTCCGCATACATAAAATGAATAATCTCCTTGTAGTTTTAAATCTTTCAAAATTTTTCCAGCATATAGGGCGGACGCAAAACCACCCTTTTGATCGGCGCTTCCTCTTCCATAAATAAGATCTTGTTCATACCTACCTTTAAATGGGTCAACTTTCCAAAGTGAAGGATCACCTATGTCCACAGTGTCTATATGTCCGTCAAAAACAATTATCTTTTTTCCTTTTCCAATTCTTCCAAAAATGTTCCCCATTGGGTCGATAGTTATTTCATCATATCCAATTTTTTTCATTTCTAGCGAAATTCTATCAACAACCTTTTTTTCTTTTGTTGAAAGTGATGGGATAGCTACAATATCGCGGAGAAATTTTACAATATCTTTTTTATACTTTTCAGCAGTTTTAGAAATAAGCTTTTTGTCAAACATGTTCTAGTTTTTGATTAATAAAGGTTTGTATTATATTATATACAAATTATACTTAGAATGCCCGTACGATCAGTTTTATGTTTCTTGTGATTTAGTGATAAAATGTAGATAATGTTAAGAGGGATTGCTTGGTGGACGGTCGGAATGCTTTATTTATTATTTACTCTTGTCGCTTTGTCAGCTAACTCTGCTGTATCTTTTTTGGCTTTTTTAATCCCAACTATTATTAGTATTCCTCCAATATATAATTTTGTTTCTAAAAAATTTAATTTGGAGATAAAAACAGGTGTGAAAATAATTATTCTTATTGTTGGATTTTTTATTGGTGGTTCATACCTTCCAAAAATTGATGTAAAGAAAGGTCAAGTCGTACCGACCGCTACAACTATCCCTGTGACAAAGCAAGTTAATAAAATATCACCACTACCCTCACCCGTTCTACATAGAATTATCAGGGTTGTTGATGGAGACACTGTTGTTGTAAATATAAATAATAAAGATGAGACTATAAGATTAATCGGAATTAATTCTCCGGAGGTTCGCGACCCGAGAAAACCGGTTGAATGCTTTGGTAAGGAAGCATCGACAAAAGCAAAAGAAATTTTGACAGGAAAAAATGTGAGAATAGAAAATGATCCGACTCAAGGTGATAAAGATAAATATAAAAGATTACTTAGATATATATTTTTGGAGGATGGGACTAATTTTAATAAACTGATGATTGAAGAGGGTTATGCCTTCGAGTACACCTACAACATTCCATATAAATATCAGGAAGAATTTAAAGAAGCCCAAAGATTGGCTGAATTAAACAAAAAAGGCTTATGGGCAGATGGCGCTTGTATAAGTGCATTACCTATTAAAATTATGGAGTAAATTATTTTGTAACGTCTTTATTTTCTTCAATTTGTCTGAGAATTTTTTCGGCTCTTGAAAATCTTATTTTAAATTTCTTTTGAATTAAATAGGCAAGTGGAAAATCAAATTTGTTTAGATAATTAAAAACTTCGGGTAAAAGCGAGTCTTCTGGCTCTCGACTTTTTTACTTCATATTTAATTAATGACAATAATCGCTTTTTTTTCCGTTTTGGCCGTCAGCACCGGGCAGATTTTTTACAATGCTTTTTGCTGGTTCTTCCAAATTATTAAGCCAACAAAGTGCATGACCGCCGTATTGCTCGACGTTATAATAATTACGGCCGCTATAATCCACTCCGTTGCTTTTCCTCAAATCATAAACTCCAAAATCCACAAAAACATTTTTTGTCGCCTCAAGTCCGACTTTGGTCGCGATCAATTCACCTTTTTTGGTAAAAATCGAAGGACCGACCTTAGTTGTTCTCGTATCATTTTCTCCGCCCATAGGGATCTTGCTAAGTATTTCTGCAAACTTTGGTGTTAACTCTCTGATGTGATCAAGTTTATAAACGATTCCGCAATCGTCAAGAAAATAAAGAGCATATTGAACTTCGCTCCCAGAGGTATGCCGAGCTGCTTCGACCAGATTCCCATCCATTGGTGCATAAATATTAACCTCATTACTTATTAACCCGTCAAACCGAAACCCCCCATGAGGTTTATAATCTCCACCACGCTCCTGGCCTGGATATAATACTCCGCTTGCTAATTTCACATCAACTGGCGCTGGAAATATTAAAGGCTCAAGACAATCTTGATGGTTACCGAATGCCCTCCAGTTCTTACTTTTATTATCAAACTCCCAACTTATTCGCGCCCTGTTTTGCTGTTGAATTGGATTATTAGTAGAAGATTTTGGAGTTTTAAAAACAAAAAAAGTGACTAAAATAATTCCAATTAGAAGCAAGATAATAATTGTAGAAATGAGGCTTTTTTTCACTAATTCAGTTTAGCAAAAAACCTATTAGTTTTACTCGTTAACTTAACGAGTAACCCTAGTTTAAAGTTTAGTTGAGACTTATTAAGTTTTATCAATATATTATTGAATTAATCCTAGCCCAAGTAATCCAACAATGATAAGATATGCCGCAATAAGATAGTTGAGGAATTTCGGAAACATAAGGATTAATATTCCAAATACTAAAGACGCTAAAGGACTTAAATTTGATACTGAAAGACTCATATATTTTCACCTCCTTAATAATTAATTTTTTATTAAATATTTACACCTAAAAGACGGGCAACTATTACAATAGCTGCAATAACCAATAATAAATGAATTAACCCTCCGCCAATCTTAAGGGAAAATCCTCCCAACCAAGAAATAATTAATAGTAGTATGACTATGTCCAATATTCCCATATTCCTCACCCCCTTTTATATTTTTTGTCTAAAACTTTTAACAAGAAACTTGATACTTTTAATTTAACGTCTTCTTTTAAATTCCTGATGTCATCGGTAACATTACTCCACTTGTGGACAATTGCGGTAAGATTATTTACTAACCTTGAACTCAAAATTAGTAATTTTATCAACCAAACACAAGTAATCATAAATACAATCATTACAAGTGAAGTCATTATGTAAAAAATATTCTGCCAATTTACTTCCATAAAATTTCTCCTTATTTTGTCTGTTCTATATTTACGTTTATTTTGTCAGGTATAACTACCTGCGGGGTTGGAATATCTAACTTGATTGGCCCCATATTTTTTATTGCGGGAATACCAAAATAAAAAATTATCATAATAACTCCTATTAAAACTATTGTTCCGATTAATAGATTACTTCCTCCCTCGTTAGTTGTTGGAGCAGGATTGTTTACTATTGTTGTCATATATGTTCACCTTCTTAATATTTATAATATTTAATTATGTTCTTGATAATTTATTGACTGTCTACAGTCTGGTCGACTTCTTCTGGATTTGTTGGTTTGACAAATTGAAAAAGGGCAATAATTCCATAGGCTACCACTCCATAAACCGCCATAGCAATAAGTGAGGACCACTCAAATACTAGATCTAAACTTACTGATGTTTGGAATATCCCAACAAAAGGAAGAGTAAAAGGAGCACTAAGTGCATAGATAAAATTCGCAAATCCGCTGAACTGATTTGCTCCCAGAAACTTAAGAATTATTCTAAAGGCAAGTAATATTTCGATAAAGCCCAATAAATACCAAATTGCCTGGTAACTTCTGAAGATCGCTTTCTTTGTCTGATATGTTTTTTGTGGTGATTCTGTATGGATTGCCGGTACGACCGTTTTTACACGTCGTACTACCTGCTGTGATGTAGGAGCCGAGACCGTTGTCACTTCCTGAACATTTGTACTTTGTTCTGCCATATATATTCACCTCCTTTTACTTAGGACTTTCGAAAGTAATGAATTTTTTAGTCACGAATTTTTCGGGTTTTGTGTAAGAATCGAGGTTTGTTTAGATTGCTGTTTTTTTTATGATTGTTACTTTAGGAAGATATTTCACGAGGGCTTCTTCTGTCAATTCAGTTAACACTTGTCAAGTATCATTTTATGATGTATACTATTTTTATGATTACATTTATTCTTTTTTTAGTGGTTGGTGCAATTATGGTTTATCTGGCCCAAAATAATTTATCCCTGATTACGCTTCATCTTGGCCCTTATAGCTTCTCTGATATTCCCCTTTTCTACGTTATAATAGGTGCGCTTATTGCAGGACTTATTTTTGCTTATATTGTTTTTTTTATAAATTCAATTTTCACAGGTTTTACAATGCGGGGAAAAGATAAAACAATTAAACAAGGTAAAAGTGAGGTTATTGATCTAACTAAACAAGTTCACCAGCTGGAATTGGAAAACGAAAGACTTAAAAATAACTCTACAGTTATCGAGCCACAAGATATAAATTCCCTATGAAACAATTTCTTGCCAAGGTTTGGAAATT
>LBQC01000020.1:0-24611 GCA_000990565.1 Candidatus Roizmanbacteria bacterium GW2011_GWA2_35_19
AACAATTGTCAGCCTAGAACAATCAAAAGATATTTACGGGACATATATTGACAAAAATTTATGCAATTGGCTGGTAAGTAATTACGATATTTTAAGTAAAACAAATCTATACTCTCAGAATGGCTTGGAGAAACTTTAATGTTTGACTCTATTTTCTAACTTCCAGTTTCCTAACCCGTTTCTATACCTAATTTCTACTTTCTATTTCTCATTCTCTATAATTCGAATCAACCAGCCAGATGGCAGCTTATATATTTGACTTTTAATATGGTATAGTGTAAAAATAGAGGTATGCCATATTTAGAAAATCAATTAAAACAGAGGATTGATGATAAATTAAAAATTTTGCAATCACTCCGCCCTTTACCTCCTTCATCTGTAGAAAAGCTGAAACAGCAATTTTCCGTTGAAATGACATATAACTCTAATGCCATTGAGGGTAACCGATTGACTTTAAAAGAAACCTTTCTAGTTATCCAAGAAGGCTTAACAATTAAAGGGAAATCATTAAAAGACCATCTCGAGGCTAAAGATCACTTCGAAGCCCTAAACTATCTTTATGAGTTAGTTGAAAAAGATAAAAGACAAACTCTGTCAGAAGTATTAATCCGAAGCATACAAAGTTTAGTTGTCAGAGAAACAGAAAAAGAAAATGTCGGTCAATATCGCTATGGAAACGTTATTATAACTGGTGCTAATCATACCCCCCCTAATGCTATTCAAATTCCTCGCCTAATGAGAAACTTCATTTTATGGGTGAAAGATAATCAAAAAAAAATACACCCGATTGAATTGGCGGCGATGATCCATCACAGATTAGTTTATATTCATCCTTTTTTTGACGGCAATGGAAGAACAGCGCGTTTAATAATGAATCTTTTTCTTATACAAAAAGGTTATCCATTAGTTATGATTTTAAAAAATGATAGAAAGCGCTATTATGAGAGCTTAGATAAAGCAGATAAGGGAGACTATATCCCGCTTATTCGATTTGTTGGTCAGGCAGTTGAAAGGTCGCTCAATATATATCTAAAAACTCTTTTGCCAAAAACTAAAAATATGGAAGCTTATTACCCATTGTCTATTGTTAGCAAAAAATTTTCTTATTCCAAAAAATATCTTAATCTTTTAGCACGAACAGGAAAGCTTGAAGCCCACAAAGAAAAAAGAAATTGGGTTACATCACCTGAGGCAGTTGATAGATATATAAAAAATAGACTAAGAAAAAGAAATATTTAATAAAGTACAAATTTCTAACTAATAACCAGCAACCAGTAACTAAATAACTAGCTAATGAGTTTACTCTCGGTAGTTCGAATCAATCTGCCATATTGTAGTGACGGTGAGGCCGCTTGAGCCAATGACTCCACTTGTCTCAAAAGGAACATATCCGCGATATCGAGCTCTTATAATAACTGGCTGATCTGCTGTATAGCTGAAAGTTGTAGTTGCTTTATAAAATCCTTCAGAGCCGTAAGAAGTACTAGCTTCTACATTCATTATCTGGTCGCCTTCAGTCAGTGGCCCACCTGCTTTGGCCTCAATTCGACAGCGGACGTACTTAGTAGTTTTAGCAGACGCTGTTGCTTGATCGCCCGTATCTCCGCCAGAATCGCCAGTAGTCGTTTCTTTAACTACCTCAGTCGCACTAAAAGTACCACTTATTTCACCAACGATTGTGTGAGTATTATCGACAATCTGTCTGATTGTACCGACGGCGCTACTTGTTAGGCCACGTAAATAATTACCAACCGCAAAGACTCCATCACCGGTTCCGGAAACTGCATCATGAGTAATCTGCTCTTCTCCGGTTTTAACTCCATTGACTTCAAGTCCGACTGTTGCCGGTGGGT
The DNA here is from genome assembly GCA_000990565.1 of Candidatus Roizmanbacteria bacterium GW2011_GWA2_35_19. Classification (GTDB taxonomy): domain Bacteria; phylum Patescibacteriota; class Microgenomatia; order UBA1406; family GWC2-37-13; genus GWC2-37-13. The sequence continues at coordinate 1,854 of LBQC01000020.1, forward strand.
CCTGAGGCGTATTTGTCGAATCCAATAATGAATAATTATTAGCGTCTCCGCCGTCCATGTTATATATTTTTACTCCTCGGGCTCCGAAAAATACACCTCCGGCGAATGTGCCGAATGGCGCCTGTTTAGACTGTGTTATTGATTCTGGCATACCATTAATTGTTGCTGTGGTGCCCGAGCTAGTAAGTGTATTTGTATCAGCAAAAGTACCATGGACATTTCTAATAACCAATGTTCCGGTTGTCCCATTATCAATCAAAGATACAATGTAGCCTGATCCACCTGCGCTTGAAGTAATTGCATTTCCCTGGACGAAGGGCCCGCTTGTTTCGCCGGTGTAATTAAGTCTAATATCTCCGACCGTAGTGTGATACTCACCATTTACCCCATTTAGTGTCGTTGTTGATCCGGTACGGGTAACATACTTTAAATATTCGTAAATTTCAAGGATTGTGTGGCCGCCGCAGTTTACTTCCACGTCATAATCGCGGGCGCCATTGCCATTTAAAAGATCATATGAATAATGACCAAATGTAATCGTAATACTTGCGTACGCGCCAACTGTCCCTTCGGCGGTTTCATTATTATTATCAGCAAAAGCGGCGAGCGGTACAGGATTTCGACCGGACGAGGCATCAATTACATAGTGATCATAAAGGGTAGAGTATTTTCTGGCAAGAACGGTAATGTTGCCAGAGTCAATTTCAACACTGGCTTCCATGACTTTTATCAGAATATCTATCTGTCCACTTGACCAAAAAGGAGTAATTTGAGAATCATTTTGATAAACATCAAGAGTAGTTCCTGAAACTAAAGTACCAAGAGTAAAAATATTTGACCAGATAGTCTCGCCAGTAACTGATGATTCTGCCGTACCGTTCATTGAGCCTGCGGGTGAACCGCTAACATTAATTGTCTCTCCGGTATTGTTGAAATCATCATCCGTAGCATCAGTCCTCACCCAGAGTTTTTTGAGTGTGATGTTGTAATCAACAAGTTTTCCAGTATCGCCAGTTGTGACACCGGCAACAACCGCACCAAGATCGGTATCATCGACTCCGGTAATTGTTGCGAGTGTAAGTATCCTAATACCAGTCGTATTAGTCGGATGAGTCCAGCCCGAAGTCTGGATGGCACCACCATTGATAAACTGCATACTGGTATCATCCATAAACCAACCGTTAACCAGTGTAAATTCAGTTGGGGTTTGGGCAGTCATAGGAAGCGTGTCATCCATTGTCCCCGAATCATCAAAGTAGTCACATAACCAAGTGTAGAGTTCTTTAGCTGTGTAAATTGGAGTTTCGCCAACGACGTGTCTTATCGTTTTTGTAGTTGTGTTAATAGTGAAGTCTCCTGCAATTGTACCACTCGTGGTTGACTCGGCGATTGAATCAGCCACAAAAGTAACAGTCGTAGTTAAGCCAGTATTTGTAATCGTCCCTGAAGTTTGAACAGCAATATATTTTGGTGTTGCAGAGGATTTACGGACACGGATAATGACTGCCGTATCAGCAGTATAGTTATAAGTAGTAGTGGCAATTCCATTTGAGTCAGTTAATTCATTGTTTAGTTCGGTCATGTCACTTGATTTATAGACAGCAACGCGGGCATTCTGAACAACGGAACCCGATTCATCTTTAACAGTAACAGTAATATTTACAAGTCTATTTATAGCTGTTGAAGCGCTAGCCCCATTTCTGATTGTTGGTATTTGATCAGAGGCATTAATGTTTAAAGTGACTGCACCACTAGAGTTATTATAGATACACTCGTTACCGGTTGATCCGTCAGAAGATGCATATCCGGTAAAAGTATTACCGGTAAAAGTATAGGTATTTCCGGCAGTGGCATTAGTTAGTTCGATCGCGTATTTAGTACCCGAAGAAACGAAAGAGCTGCTAGAAATATTTCCTGGGTTATCTGAAAGTAAAGCTTTTGTAGAATCATTGGTTTTATCAAAGGTACAGTCGGTAAAAACTGCCGAACTTTGGGTGATCAGATTACATCGTCTAAAAATTGTTCCGGTACAGGTTGCGTTTGACAAAAAAGTAAAAGTTCCCAGGTCATTGAAAGTACAAGTTATTAAATCTACATCGGCATTATCTGTCATGAGAAAATTTCCTTTTGAAGTGGTTCCTAATGATGATATTTGAATTCCAGTCCAACTGACAATTGAGGAAGCATTTCTGATTTCTATAGTATTAAAGTCTGACTGAACTTTTTTTGTATTGGCAACGAGAATATTTTTATTTGAGTCGAGAAAATCAACTGCTGCAGAATAACCTAATATCATTAATCCCTGCCATAAGTATCCACCGTCAATCGCTTGAAAAAGACCATAGCGATTTGATGTATTATCGTTGGTACTAGCCATACCAGAAAAAGTTGCTCTGCCATCTGCAAGCGATCCGTTATAGACCCTAAGTTCTCCACGGCCATATCTCATCGCATCAATACCCAGCGGATTTCCTTTAGAAATACCCGCTGATGTACGGCAATAAACGCCAAAAAGCTGTCTTGTTGCTGTGGGAGTACCAATTGCATCATCAGCCGATATATTATTAGGATCGATTGGGATACATCTCCAGCCTCCGTAAGTATAAGTATCATTACCAAGTATATCCCACAGATTATAGTTGCCTGAAGATGAACCAATCAAGGCCTGGAGTCCTCCGGAAGCCTCAGCCAAAAGAGCATTAGGACAACCAAAATAATACCAGGCCCAATAACATTGACCACTGGAAATCGTAATACCAGTGGTATTGTCAACATAGATGCCACCGGCTGTAATGTTAAAAGGTTTACTGACGCAAGCTGTGTTTTGGATAAAATAGTCGGTTTCTGTAGAATCTGCACCAGTACCAATATTTGTAAATGTTAAAGGTGTAGAGTTGCTATCACATGGACTAATGGTAGTTAAGTCGGTTGTGTAACTAGGGATAGGCATAGATTAAAAAATTTACTTATTTATAAGTATACTAAAATAAACTTTTCCTTTAATATAGAATTATGACTGATTTCCTCTTAAAACTTTTTTTGTTATTTTTCTTAGTTTTTCCTCTTGATGTTCAAGCGGCAAACTCTTGCACGGCCACTGTCAGTCCATCATCAGTAATGACAAGTACCGTCACAAACTTTAATTTTTCAATAACTAATACGGGTTCAAATAATATAACAACCGTAGTGATAAATCGACCTTCGGATAATTTTGCAATGGAAAATTATGGAGTTCCAGGATGGAATATAAATGCCAACAATTCGTTTGCTGAACTAACGGGTGGATCAATAAGTCCAGGCGCGACTTTTAATTTTTCATATTATGCCACCTCAGGTTCAAGTGAAGCCTCTTCTTCAAATTGGTCGGTTCAAGCAAACGATGGATCAGGATTGGTCAATTGCGCTGGCTCATTAGGGACGGCTATTGCTGGTCAAGCTGATAGAACTGCACCAGAAATTTCTAATATAACTATCTCTGACATTACCAATATTTCTGCAACAATTTCCTGGACAACTGATGAATCGTCAACATCAAATATAGATTATGGCACTACAGAAGATCATGGATCAAATCAAAGCGACGCTACGATGACGACAGCTCACTCACTTTCATTAACTGGACTTTCAACGAATACAACCTATTATTACATGATAAGTAGCACTGATTCCGGTGGGAATACAACACAAATTGACCAAAACTCATTTACGACCGCGTCAATAGCTAGCCCAGGCGTTACCACCACTATTCAGACAGTTACACATACTGTGACTAAAACAGAGACAAAAACCGAGATAAAGACAAATACTAAGATCATTGAAATAAGGGACACTCTTCCGCCCGTAGTTTCAGTGACTACCGATTTTGAAAAGCCTTTTGAGCAGCCGCCGGAAATAAGTGGGCGAAGTTCTGATGCATCGCGGATTGCAACAGTTGAGTACTCGATTGATGGGGGAGAAAACTGGCTGCCTGTTGATGAAATTATGTCACCAGGTAAGACTTCGACCGAATTTAGATTTGTTCCAGCTATATTTGATGATGGAAATTATGAGATTAAAGTTAGAGCTATAGACGGGGCTGGAAATCAAGGATTTTCAAAATCACAGACGTTAATAATAGATCGGCTTCCACCTTTAATCGGAGCCTCCTTATTCACTTTAGGCCCATTAATTTTATATCCTGACAAAAACGGAGCGATTGTAACCACGGTAGGAGTTGAACAAAAAGTAACTCTTTCAGCTGCCGGTGGCCCCGTTACAATCGATCTTTTTGCAAATAACACAATGTATTCGCTTGTAAAATCAGTTGAGACCGGTCTTTGGTCAGGGAGAATTAAATTCAATAGCCCGGGAAATTATGAGATAAAGTATACAGCAGTTGATGGAGGTGGCAATGTCACTAAAAATAATCTCGTAAGCGTAATTGTTGTTGATACAGGTCAAGTTATTGATAAAAAAAATAAAACTCCAATAAAAAATGCCAAAGTCAGCCTATATCAAAAAGACAGTCAGACAGGGGAGTGGTACAGCTGGGATGGCGCGCCTTTCAATCAAGCTTCTCCTCAGTTGACCAATGATAAAGGAATTTATAGTTATTTTCTTCCTCAAGGCCAATATTATTTCAGAGTAGGAGCCACTGAGTATGAAGAAATTTTCAGTCAAATATTCGACATAACTATTCCTACTCCAATTAATACAAACTTTTTTCTGACAAAAAAAACATTCCCAATTCAGTTTGGTTGGGAAAAAATCGAGGTTTCGATAAATATCCCGGAAACAAGCCAAGAGAAAAATAATTTGAACAGTTTATCAGGTAAAATTGTTACTGATTTTATAAGTCTACGGGGTAAGCCGGCCGTAGTCACATTCCTTAACAGCTGGTCACCTTCATCAATTGATCAGATTACAATTCTTGATTCAATATTTAAAAAAGAGGGTAAAAGAATCAATTTTGAAGGTGTCGCCGTCCAGGAAAAATCATCAAAAATTGAAGTTTTTGCAAAACGGGGTGGGTATGAAATACCTTTTTTGTCAGACCCCGACGGGACGCTTGCTCAAAAGTTCTCGGCGATTAATCTCCCAACCCATGTGTTTTTAGATAGGAAGGGGACGGTCCTTAAAATCTTGAGCGGTGTACTCACGGAAGAAGATCTGTTAAGCAACTTCTAATACTAGCATCTAGTATTTAGCACAAACAAAAAACTTCTAAATGATTGACAACGTTAAAAAAAATAATGTTATACTTTTAGCATGGAAACAAAAATTTTAATTATCGAAGACGATCCGTTGATGATTAGACTTTATCAAAAAGTTTTTACTTTTGAGGGTTATAAAGTCGAGATGGCGGGGAATGGCGAAGAGGGACTTGAGAAAGTGAAATCATTTCAGCCAACCTTAATCTTACTTGACGTCATGATGCCAAAGATGAACGGCCTTCAAGTACTTGATAAACTTAAAGCCAACGATGAGACTAAAAAAATTCCGGTTATTATGTTGACCAATCTTGCGGGCTCTCAAGACGCAGAAACGGCTATTTCAAAAGGGGCGGTAAAATACATCATTAAAAGCGAGTATGAGCCAAAAGACGTTGTTAAAATGGTTAAGGAGATAATTGCTGGATACACGAGAGACTCCGTGCCAGGCTCCAAATAATTTTCAATTTTCAAACTATTTTATCAAATTTATCAGGGTGTCAATTTCCTCAAAATGCTTCTTTATTACTTCTGGATTGCGGAAAGATTTTGAGAATTCGGCTAATTGGCCTATCACTTTTAATAAGTCATCTTTTGTTGGGCTGTCATATGAAACATTAGCTTTTGAGAAACTTGATTTAACTAATTCGTGACAATAATTTTTTAATTGTTCCTCATTCATTTCTTCCATCTCCGTTTGCTCGCAGTGAGCCTGGTAAAAACATTCAACAATCGCGTCGCGTACCATCACTGGCGTGACGGGATTATCTGTATCGATGCCATATATCTTCATATATAAATTGTTCTAATTTCTAATTGACCCCTGCCTGCCGGCAGGCAGGTAATTAACCTAAAGAATATCCAAATCCCAATTGGTTATTTGGATTTGTTTAGGACAATTAGAATAATTAGATCAATTAGGTTAATTTGTAATATTTATCTTATCTGTCTTTCGATATATTTAGATATCAAGTAAGAGGGGATTACTGATATTACTAAAAGTAATATTGTTGTAATAAAAGTTAGTTCGATTGACCTTCCGGCTGTTTTTAGGATCGATACTTCCGGAGTGCCGACGAATAACATACCGATTGGGATATTGTCTGCGCTTATGAGCGGAGCAAAAGCCGAGAAGTAGGGGATATTTAAGATTTTAGTTGATCCGACATATATTTCACCCTTATCTAAGACTTGTTTTTTAACTTGGGGATTACTTTCCTTTATTCCAAGATATCGGCTTTTACCATCACCCGCGATGAAAGTAGTTGCTGACCTTACATCATCGGCGTATATACTCGCGTTTAATCCAGTCGCTTTTTTAATCCCATCAACATAGGAATTATCGATATCAGACCCCATTAAAATTACTCCAACCGTAGTCTTGTCAGATTTAATGGGTACAGCAGCCCGGACTGAGACAACTGGAGCGATCACTCCCTCGCGGGTAATAAGTGATGATGCTTTTTCTCCAGCTAATGCCTTTTTAACTAGAGGATCATCTGATAGAGATCCACCTTTATTGTCAGTATCTTCAGACCGCAAAATGATTTCACCATTTTTCCCGACGATTACCAACTCCGAAGCCTTTTTATTTATAAGAATTGGGACTGTAATATCAGCTAGGGCTTTGCGATCTGCTACTTCCGTATTTGCGATCAACTCCGGATTTTGAGCGAGAGTCTCAGCATCTGACATAACTTCATTTTTTTTACTTTCAATCGTGTATCCTAAAACTCCGACATCGGTTTTTAATGTCGAAAGCAAATCACTCTTAATATTATTTAATGTAGAAAAGGTGAAAAAAATCGTCGTTACCAAAAAAATCGTTAATATTGAGCTTGTAAAAATAATAAAAAGCTGTGAATCAAACCTTTTGAGTAGATAGCTCCATGCCCAGCGGCCAAATATAAAAACAGTAACTAGCAAAATTAGTTTTTGAAAAATCCATAAAGGGCTAAAAGCGGCGCTAAGATTGGAGATCAAAATATTGTCTGAAGAGCGGAAGAATGTCATGAAATTAAAGAGCTCGGAAAACGCGAGCATAAAGAAAGCCCAAGCTATTGGCTTCAAATGGTCTTCTAGTCCGGTCGTAGCCCGGCGCAAGTACAGCAATCCAGTCAATGCAGCAAGGAGTGGGTACGAAAAAACCACTGGTAGAAATAATAAAGCTTTTTTCTTTCGGTAGTCGGGGAGTGGCTCAAGGGGAATAAAAATCTGAGTGATTATCAGTAATAAATAACCGGAAATTCTTGTAATTGAGCGAAGAAGCTCGAGCATGTCTCCACCAAACGATGAGTGAGACAATAGTGACTGATCAATGATCGCCGACTGGAAGATAAATGAAATCGATAATAAAAGAAACCCTAAAAAATTAAAGCTCTCAAGCCAGCCCTTTTTCACGAGCCAGGCATCAAAATAAAGCCAGAATATGGCAAACATGACAAGTCCGACCCCAAGACATATAACAAAATTTGCATTAACTAGAAGAAACTGAAAAATCAACATCTTGTATTAAGATTATATTTTTAAGAAGACGATTTCAATAGCTCTTGACAAAATCACGTTCTTCCATTATCCTGTACATATATGTACAGGATAGATACGCTATTGAAGCTAAAAGAGAAGTTATTTCATACAAACGATCTATCTTTGCTGTGGGGAATAACCAATAAAAACACTCTTTATACAACAATAAAAAGATACGTCCAAAAAGGAATTTTAATCCCAATTCACAAAGGATTTTATTCAACTATTCCCTTAGACCAATTGAATCCATTCAAACTGGCCGTCGGTTATCTTCACCAATATGCCTATGTTAGTTGTGAGACAGTCCTTATTCGAGAGGGAATAATTTTCCAAAAAGAAAATTATCTGACTCTGATTTCCGGTATTTCTAAAAAATTTATGATATCGAACCATTCATACTTAGTGCGTCAACTCAGTAATAATTATCTCTACCACGATCGTGAAGTAGATAAAGTTGACACAGTAATGACGGCCAGTATCGAGAGAGCTGTGGCAGATTTGTTATATTTCAATCCGAATTATTATTTTGATAACAAAAAAAAGATTGACTGGAAAAAAGTAAAAGAAATACAGATAGCTATTGGTTATTAATTATTTAAAAAACTATGATTTTACCTAAAAGGGAAGATGCTTATCATAAAATACAACTTCTACGATTGTTAACGAAAATTTTAGATAGTTCAATTGCAAAAAATATTTATTTCAAAGGTGGCAGCGCCGCTGCTATGTTGGGATTTTTGGACCGGTTTTCAGTCGATCTGGACTTTGATCTAAAACCGAAAGTTGACAAAAAAACAATTGATAAAAATTTAAGAGATATTTTTAGGAAACTTGATTTAAAAATAAGTCAAAAAAGCCATAATTCATTGTTTTATCTTCTTAAGTACTCGGCAAAATCAGGACTTAGGAACACAGTCAAGCTAAGTCTAAGCGATACAGCCCTAAAATCAAATAATTATTCCTCTTTTTATTTGCCGGAGATTGATAGGTTTGCTTTTTGTCAAACGAAAGAGACGATGTTTGCTAATAAATTAGTCGCCGTGACGGATCGTTACAAAAAACACAAAATGATTGCCGGACGTGATATTTATGATATTCATTATTTTTTCTTATCAGGTTTTTATTATGATGAAGCTGTTATTAGAGAGAGAACTGGTAAACAACCGATAAATTATTTAAAAGATTTAATTAAGTTTATTAATACTAAGGTTACGGATAAAATAATAAATGAGGACTTGAGCTTCCTGCTGACTAATGAAAAATTTCAGCTCATAAGAAAGGTTCTAAAAAAAGAGACATTAATGTTTTTGAAAGATGAAATTAAAAGATAACATCCAACGTCAAACTGTAAGAGCTCACGGTCTTTGACAAAACCGTATCGTAACATGTCAATGATTGTTCTATATCATCCCCTCGAAGGAGGGGATCCAGTCGATAATTACCTTATAAAGGGTATTTAGCCTGGATTCCCGTCTTTCCCAAGGGGAAGCCTTCGGCTCACGGGAATGACAATCTGTGTCAAGACTTGTGAACTCCTATGCTAAACTTGATCCCTTGTATTAACTTCGTATTTCTTGTAGCATGAATTTTAATGGTTAAAAAAATTGTTGAGCCAAGCAAGAGTGTAGTTCCTGAAGTCGCAAAAGAGCAGATACTAAGCGACAGTACAGTCCAAACTCTATCAGAAAAACCATTAATTGAGGAAGTACCCCTGGAGAAAAAAAACAAAAAATTATTTATTCTTGGTTCGGATTAAAAAGAAGTGAAATCACCCTTGAGATTCTAAACGGATCAGGTGTTGCCGGTTTAGCCGGTAAAACCGCAAAAATATTTGAGGACAAAGGTTATCTTATTGTTAAAACCGGTAATACCGAAGATGTAACCGGCAATAAACTATTAGTTAACGATTTATTAAAAGATAAAATCAACACTCTTCTGGAGGATCTAAAAAAAGAACTAAATATTGCAAGTATTTCCGGTTCCTTAACCGATTCGACAGCCTCCGCTCGTATCATTTTAGGTAAATAATCGATTTCTTTCAATGTTTACGTTGACAATTAACTAATACTAAATTAGTATTAATTTATGGATAAAGATAGTCTCTCTCCTGAATCATTTCGTATTGCAGTCGAAAGCGCAATGAATCATATCATCATCACCAACACTGATGGGAAAATCCTTTTTGCTAATCAAGCGGTAACAGAAAACACAGGATTTGGTCATAATGAAGTCATAGGAAATAATCCGCGTCTATGGGGAAAACAGATGAGCAAGGATTTCTACGAAAATATGTGGGACATAATTAAAAATAAAAAGCAACCTTTTTACGGAGAAATAATTAATAAAAGAAAAAACGGCCAGCTTTATACTGCTAGAATGGTCATTTCCCCGATTATAGAAAATAAACAACTAATCGGCTTTATAGGAACTGAGGATGATATCACTGAAGAAATTAATGAAGAAAAAATTATTCATGAAAAGATGGGCGAGCTTGAAAAATTAAATCAATTAATGATGGGTCGGGAATTAAAGATGGTCGAACTAAAGGAGCAAATTAAGGATCTTCAATTAAAACTGCAAAACAAAGGTTGAATTACTTCTTGTAATGCTTTAAATTTTAAGTATGTCCATACGTTTTAAGACGTTATTAATAGTCATTATCTCAGGAGTAGGCTTGTTTTTTATTAATATCGCTCTTTCTCACAGTATTATTTTGCCAAAATTTATAGAGATCGAAAATGACCGGGCTCTAATGAATTTAGATCGAGTCTCTGAAGCTTTCAATCGGGAAAAAGATTTTTTATCTTCAAAGTCAAAAGACTGGGCTTACTGGGATGATAGCTATAAATTTATCATCGACAAAAATCAAGCTTATATTGACTCCAATATCACGGACGAGTCACTGGACAATTTATTAATAGACTTTATGATTTTTACTAATGAAAAAGGAAAGACTATTTACAGTAAAGTTATCGATTCAGCCACTTTTAAAATTGAGGATCTTCAGGACATATTTTACTTTCAAGAAGAAAATGAATTAGTCGGATTAACAAAAACCACGTTGGGACCTTTATTATTTGTTTCCCAACCAATAATGAACTCCTTAGGTGAGGGCCCTTCGCGGGGTAGATTGGTTTTTGGAAAATATTTTGATGATAACAAAATAATAGAGCTTTCAAAAACGACCAAATTGAATCTTGAGTTTAAAAATGTAAATAACAATTTCGGGGCCAATGAGAAAATTAGGATAAATGGAGATAAAATAGAAACTTTTTCGGTTTATGAAGACTATAAAGGGAAGCCAGCCCTTCTTCTAAAAGTTACTCAACCGCGTGATATTTATAATCAGGGATTTACCGCAACGACGTATTTTATAGTTACATCAGGAATTGGAGGATTAATTTCGATGATTATTTTTTTCATCGCCTCAGAATTTTTAATTGTCAGTGCTTTTAAAAAAGCCACTTTAGATCTTGAAAGTGAACGGATAAAATTTACCTCATTTATGGATAATATCCCCAATGTTGCTTGGATGAAAGATCCTACAACGTGGGAGCATATCTATATTAATAAAGCTTTTGAGAGTTTTTTTAAGAAGACTCTTAAAGAGATCGAAGGAAAAACCGATTACAATTTTTGGCCAAAAGAGGTGGCGGACAATCTAAGAAAACACGACGAGGAAGTTCTGAAAAAAGGGTTGTCAATCAAGAGTTATGAAGATGTTCCTGGTCCGGACAGGGTACTTCATCATTGGTTGGTTTATAAATTTCCTTTGATTTCAAATGGTAAAACCTTGATTGCCGGTATTGCAACCGATATTACCGATCATAAAAAACATGAGCAACAGCTCGTGGATAAGTCAAACGAACTGGAAAAAATCAATCAATTAATGGTTGGTAGAGAACTAAAGATGGTTGAATTAAAAAATGAAATTAAAAAATTGAAAGGGGGTGAAAAATAATGGGCAAAATATTAACGATAGCTATCTTTTTGATATTGGTCATTGGTAGTTACTTTTTTTGGGCAAAAGGATCTTTTTCTCTTTTTAAGAAGCCGCTTTCCAAAGGACTAATGGCTATTAAAGAAAAAGGTGCGCTCATAGTGGGAACGGATGCTACTTATCCGCCTTTGGAATATGAAGAAGATGGAAAAATTATCGGATTTGATATAGATCTGGCAACTGAAATTGCTAAGGATCTTGGAGTGCCTCTTGAAATCAAAAACATCTCTTTTGACAAAATATTTACCTCTCTAGCCAATTCCGATGTTGATTTAGTTATATCGTCGGTGACAATCACCGAAGAACGGCAAAAAAAAATGATCTTTTCAACTCCTTATCTAAATGCCGGTCAGGTCATTGTTGTTAGCAGTAGTAATAAAACAATACAAAGTGTTGATGATCTAAATAATCTATCGGTTGGAGTTCAGGTTGACACTACTAGTAAAACAGAAGCAGAAAAGTATACTAATAAAGTCACCGACTACCCTGATTATGATAAGGCGCAAAGCGACCTAAATTCTGGGAAAATTAGCGCTATTGTTATCGATTATCCAGCTGGAATTTCTATGACTCAGGCGAGTAGTGGAAAATTAAAAGTGGTTGGCAATCCGTTTACCTCAGAGTTTTACGGCGTTGCTATAAACAAAGGTAAGATAGATTTAGCATTACGGGTCAATGACACGATAAATAAAATTAAGAAATCTGGAAGGCTCAATGATTTAGAGGTTTTTTGGTTTAAAAGATAAATTCCATGAGAATAAATGTTTTTGTTAAATTTATGGTCGTTGCTGGACTGGTCGCTTTTTTAGTGGGATTGATCGGAAGCATAATTTCGATAAACCAGCAGCAAAAGTTCTATGAAAATAATTACCTTGAAAAAGGTCAGTCGATAGGCCGCTCATTGGACGCAACCATAAGTAACCGTGACCTTGAAAATGCCACTAATTTAAAAGGTTCTCTTTATAAATTCTTACTATTGAATCCCGACGTCCTTGAAATTACAGTTTACACAGATCAACATGGCGCTTTGACCCCCCTTGTTTCAACAACAGAAACAGAATCAATCCATCAAGATCTTGATGACATTAAAAACACATTTGATAATAATAAGACGACCCATCACAAAGAAATAAACTCTCGCTACAACCAGACTGTCCTTGACCTTTTTATACCACTTCATGTTTCAGGCAAGGTGAGTGGTGTTTATAGTATTCTCATATCCCTACAAGAGCTTGAAGAGACGATAAAAGTTCAGACTCGAAATTTAATCACCTTGGGAGTTATAGCGGTTTTTGCATTTGTTATTGGAATATCAGCTTTAATCAGATTTGTAGTTACAAAACCTCTTGGAAATCTTGTTGTATTAGCTGCAAATATAGAAAAAGGAGATTTTGATATTTCAGAGAAGAAATGGGCCAATGATGAAATTGGTGATTTAGCGCGAGCATTTTATAAAATGGCAATACAACTAAAGTATTCATATCAAGGACTTGAAGAGCGGGTTAAGGAAAAGACTAAACTTCTTTCTGTAGCCTTGGATGATAGTAAAAGGCAGAACAAAAATCTTGAAGAAAATAAAGCGGCGATGCTTAATTTATTGGAAGATGCTCGTGAACTTGATGAAAAACTAAAAATTGAAAAACAAAACGTCGAAAAGAAAATTATTGAAAGAACTAAGGAGCTCGCTGAAGAAAAAACTAAGCTTTTGGCCTCAATCGAGGGGATCGTCCGGGGATATATGCTTTTTGATATTAATGGCGTACCGACGATTATTAACAAAAAAATGTCACAGATTTTAGGGTCGGTTGAAGGCCCATGGACTAAAAAAGAGGTACAAAAAAAACTAAACGGAATTATGGATGTAGATCAGGAAGTAAAAAATTGCTTAAAAAAAGAATTTTATTTTGAAATAAAAGAAGTGGCTTTCGGATCAAAGATTATTGATATTCATATGGTGCCTATCTATATTGAAAAAGCCGGAATTAAAGAAAATATTGGCGTTTTACTTCTTATTGGTGATATCACCGAGGAAAAAATTATTCAACGAAGCAAGGATGAGTTCTTTTCAATTGCCTCCCATGAGTTAAGAACTCCGCTTACCGCAATTCGCGGTAATACAGATCTTATCAACCAGTACTTTAGTGATAAGATCAAAGACCCTCAACTTAAAGAAATGATAAAAGATATCCACGAATCTTCAATTAGATTAATCGACATTGTCAATGACTTCTTGGAGATGAGCCGTCTTGAGATGAAAAAAATCGATTTTAAAAAAGTAAAAATAGACATGGCAAAACTAATAGAAAAAACAATCGCAGAGTTTCAAGTGACTGGATCAAGAAAAAAACTTCATCTTGAATTGGAAAAACCTACCAAAGAAATACCTGAAGCTATGGCAGATATAGATAGAACAAAGCAGGTAATAATTAATCTCATCGGTAATGGTTTGAAATATACCGAAGAAGGTGGCGTTAAGATTACTTTAACAACTGAGCCTGGTTTCATTAAAGTTTCGATTATTGATACAGGTAGGGGAATTTCTCCCGAAGGCCAAAAATTACTTTTTAGAAAGTTTCAACAAGCCGGCGACAGCCTGATTACTCGTGATACGACTAAAAGCACTGGTCTAGGACTTTATATTAATAAATTATTAGTTGAAGGAATGGGTGGGAAAATCTGGCTCGAGAAATCCGAAGAAGGTAAGGGATCAACTTTTTCTTTTACTCTACCTGTTTAAGAATCGTTAATTATTTTTTTAAGTCATCGATTATCTTTTCTAACTGCTTTATTTTAGTTTTTAGCTCAACCATTTTAAGTTCGCGGCCGACGGTAAAACTAGTAAACTCTTCAAGCTTGTTGATTTGTTTTTCATAGATTTCTCTTTCAACAGTCTCAGATATATTCCAGGAGGATCCTTCCTTAAAAAGAATATGAGCATGGGATTGAGTTAATTTAATGACCTGTTCAATACTTAATTGCTTTGATAAATAAGTACATACGATTACAACATTTTTATCATTATATTTTTTGGACACCTCGACTTCATACTGATAAAAATCATTAAAATTTTTTTTATCTACCCAACTACCATCACCTGTTACTCGTATTGTGCGATCGGGATATTTACTAAAAACCCCATCAATTTTTTCAAATATCTCTTTTGAATGAAACTGACCATTAGTTAAATAAAATCCTTTATAGTCGACATAAACCACATTCCTGCTCAGCTCATCTTGACTGATGCCATTTTTATTTTGTATCTCTTTCTGGACATCAACAAACGTTATATTTTCACCTATTAGGATGCATATATCATTATTCTTAATTCCTTCATAAAAATATTTTCCTAAAAACTCTACCAATTCGGTCTTATCCTTATATAGCAAAATAACATGAGAGCCCATTTCTACTTTTATGTTCTCAGGATACAACAAAACCTCATTTTTGTTTTTAGTTTGCATTATATAATAATAATTATTATAGTATTTACTATATTACCTAAAAATATAATTTTGTCAAGTCAGGCTTCATCTTGACTCGTAGTCTTGAAGGCTTTATCTATTGCAAGATAGATTATCCCGACGATTATATAAATTAGGGCTGGGGCTACAAGAAGTAAACCTGTCCAGGTCAAGGTCATTGTCCACTCAATCGGGATAAGGGTGAGACCAGTCGCCAGTTGTTGGATTGAGTATAGGACAAACATAGCGGCAATAAAAAGGATCACTAATCCCTTTACTACTAATTTTTTTTTGAAAAAAGATAACACTAAAAGAATTGTTGAAAAAAGAGCCAAGGTTTTTATGATAATAGAAACGGTCGTGAAAGGATACCTTGATAATAGATCGGGATTAACATAGTCAAAAGGGGATTTTAAGACAATATTTATAGATCCGGAGACGTAATCAAATACATAGCCGAGGAGAAACAGCCCAAGAATTCCGACCGCAACATATTCTTTTTTCATTTATCCAGCACTATTTATTAACGTTGATAATATAAAAATAATATCATATTTTAATTTCTTTTGGATATGATTTTGTTTAGTCATATTATGTTACTATAGAAATAGTGCTGGATTAAAACACCGTGTCAAAATACCCATAACTAAGAGATCCTCGGAGGAGCCATTTAGCAGCAAAAGTATCGCCGACTCCACCAGTTCCTTTGACATAACTGTAATTTGGGGTTGCGGTCGAATCCTCTTTCATGATAAACCAGGCGCCCGTTTTATCTACAAATCCGTAGTAAGCCGGTGATCCAGTGTCATCAACCTCAGTAATTTTGAATCCATCGGTTGGAGTTTTAATAGCAGGGTCAATTACCGATCCGCTTGTATCTTTGACACTAATTGTCCCTGGGCCCGGAACGCTTCCGAAGAAAGCAGCTTCTGACTTCTTTGCAAAAACCGTCATCATAAATAATCCGGCTCCAGCCCCGGCGATTATTTTTAGGAAAACTCTCCGATCATTATCGACTCCATCTTCAACAACTTTGCCTTCTTCGCCCGCATCGGCCTTAGCTGAAGTTGGTTTATTTTTTTTCTTTAAACCTTTAGCTGGTGTGGACGGCGCGGAGAGGGTATTATTAGGTAGAATAATTCCAAGCGACCTTTGTCTTTTTGGTAGAACTTGTTCTATAAAATAAGCAAAAAGTGGGAAAAAAATAACCGCGCTTATCACCTGAGCCGATGATTCGGCCTTAAGAAATGAAGTAAGCGACATTATCGAAACCAAGATAAAACTATAGTAAATTATTAGTTTCTTCATTGTTTAATTTCCACAAATTTATCATTGACGAATCCGGGCTTTTCGGTATTTAAAGATATTTTAAACCAAAGGCCCGATTTAGAAATAAATTGGTATTGTTTTTCTTTATCCATTGTCCCTATTATTTCTGATGTTGAAGATGCCTCTTTACGGATATTTATTTTATCATTTAAATATTCTTTTTTTAAGACAACATACGATAACATTATTGGTTTAGGGCTTGGGACTGAAGAGATTTTTGTTGATGATTTTTTTACAGACATAGTATTTTTGGAGACGGATTTGATACTAATAAAAAACAATAATAAAAAAAATACGGTCGTGATTATAATTGCTGTAATGTTAGTTGATGAAGAGGGAAAGAGAGAAGCCTTTTTGTCTATAAACTGGACTAAAGCCGCATAACAAAAATATATAGTGACAGGTAAAAAAACAAGCTGAAGCAAAAGCTGAGATGTATTCTGACTTGATAGAATTCCAGATATAGAAATAAACAAGGCGATTATCAAGCAATAATAAAATAAAAATTTCTTCATTTTTTAGTACTCTTCAATAAATTGTTTATGGACCCATCCATATGAATTATCATCAAGAGCAATATAATAATAATTATCTTCCTTTTTGGTATAAGGGTAGGAAGTGTCGGATGCCATTTGACCGATTATCCTCGAGGAACTGCTTTTTTCCTGATGTACATCCACAGTTTTCCATTTACCGCTTGGAATTCTGACAAAATTTAACCCAATCTGTTCGGTTAACGATGGAGTCGCCGAGGGTGAAGACGTGACAAGTCCCAATACTCCGTATTGCTCATCAACTTGGTCTTGTAGACGAGTCAGTTCCTTTCTTAATCTTCCAATTTCTTGGATAGTTGTAAATGTTGGGGCTTCGGTTGGGTTAATTTTTGTCTCAACCTTAATTTTCTTAAGCTCAGCTATTATTTGATCTTGTTTTTTTTCAATTAGGGTAAATCGATTAATAAAAAAATTTTTAGTCAAAGAATAAGCCACAATTGTCACCAAAAAAACACCAATGATGATAAAAATTCGTTTGTTATTCACTTCCATTCATGATATATAAATTAAAGAATAAAGTCAAAAAGTGTTATAATTTAAAGAATGATTCTGGAATCGTTCGTCGACAGTTTGTCTCCTCACTCTCCAGAATGACATGGAGCGTAGGTTGTGTTTTATAATTAAATAAATTTAATTTCATTTAAAATTTTAAATTTCAAATTGAAAATTAAAAAGAAGTATATCGTCTACGTCGGTGTCGTCGGCCAGATTGCTGTTGGTAAAGGCGTATTAGTTGATTATTTAATAAAAAAATTAGACTTTAAATCTTTTTCGTTGTCTTCGATTTTACACATTGAGCTTCAAAAGAAGGGGATTAAAGAATTTACTCGTAAGACGCTTCAGGACATGGGTGATGATCTAAGACATCGCCATGGTGATGAAGTCTTGGCGCGAGCCGCGAATTACGATTTAAAAGGTTGAAAGAGCGGGCTAAGCCATGGGATCCAAAGACATTCACAGATTTTGTCCGTGTTGATCGCCGAGATCTCGGCATTGGCCAAAAAAAATCAGGTCAACAAGTAGGTAAGTGTTTGGCCTATTGTGACTTCGTACTTACTAATAATAAAGACCCTAAAGACTTTCAGAGAAAAGTAAAGGAGCTGATGACAAAAATCTTCAAATTAAATGGTAACTAATTTTTTATAAATCGCAATAATTCTTCATATATACAACAAGTTAGAATTCTATATATCCTATAGTTTGATATTTCGTTTATGATGATATAAAATATAGGCTATATGCCAGAACATTTTTCATATATTCCAAAAAGTGAAATTGGACATTTCTGGAAATCCGTTGTTCCAAAAGAAAAGGGAATTTCAGTCAAAGAAAGATATTTTCCTTCGGCTATAGGAGTTATAGGCGGAGGGACAGGATTAGAAGCACTTCGCTTAGCAAGAGAAAATCCCGGTGCTGCAATTTTTGTCGTTGATCCATATTCACGATTTGCATCTAATGTTATTGATCAGATGACAGCACCCGAATACAAAAGCAGAAGAAAAATAGACTGGACTTTTTTTGAAAAAGATGCAGGACTTCAATATGTTCATGAGCAGTTATGGGATACATACCATTTTAAACCAGAATTGTGGAAAAAAGTTAATAAAGCGTTCAGTCATTACAATCAAGATGTGAAAGAACTTGCCGACAGAATTTATTTTATAGAAGGGAAAACCAGTGATTATATCCCCGAAATACCCATACTTGACAGAGTAGATCTGGTTTATCCGAATCCACAACTTTATCATGAGTCTTCGCTTTATAAATTTGTATCCCGTGGTCTTCGAAAAGATGGGACCTGGACTATTATTACAGAATCACCAGAGGGATATATCCATTATTTTGGTTACGAAATGCCTTTTGTAGAATCCCATGGAACAGTTCAAAGAAAATCGATAAATAATCCACTTTCGGTATACGATATTATTTTTCCTCATTCATATAAATTTATTGACATTCGCAAATTGACCGATAAATTGAAAGAGCCAAGTATGGCTGCAATAATCTTATCTGAACTTTTTTTCCCTTGGGTTTTATGGCCAATGATAAACGAACTTATTAGCAAAAAAAAGGTCGTAAGGAAGCAATAATTATATTATATACATAAATCGTTCTCCAGCCAGTTGATAGTTAAAAAGCTCTTCAGGTTTAAACCAAAGGGCGACTTCTTTTTCCCCATCCTCAGGCGTGTCAGAGGCATGGATTATGTTTCTAAGTGGTCGATTTTGCTCGTTGGCGAGATCTATGGTATCGTGGGAAAAGTCACCGCGAATTGTACCAGGAGCCGCTAAAACAGGAATTGTATTACCAGAAAGTTTACGGACGATCTCAATACAATCGTATCCTTCAACGACACACATAAAGACAGGGGATTCTTGGAAATAAGTTATGAGCCAGCCCTTGACAATTTTTCCAATTGCAACTGCATCATTGGTTTTAAAAACTTTTCTTGCGTCCAGTCCCTTCTTCTCATAATTAGTTAACGTCCGTTGTCCTACTTTTGCAAACCAGGCCTCAGTTTCCGGATAGTGTGCTACTACTTTTTCTTTAGAAGCCATTTCAAATTTAAGACCAATTATTTTTAGCCCGACCCGCTCAAAACGGGCAATTATTTTTCCAATTAATCCTCGTTGAACTCCATCAGGTTTTATTATTAACAATGCTTTTTGTTTAGTCATATTATCTTATTTTTCATTTTTCAATTTAAAATTTTCAATGAAATTAAATTTTTCAATGAATTAGTTTTCAAACTGAAAAATTATTGAAAACTGAAAACTTCAAAATGAAAATTAGCTTAAATATAAGCTATCTATTTCCCTTTCATACCCATTAAGTTTAACATCTGGAAACCAGTATTTTATTTCGCGCTCCGCTTCATCAGTGCTTCCTGACGCATGGATAAAAGTTTTCACGACCCGATCAAGACCTGATGAAAGAGTAGAGGAGTCAAATGAAAAGTCAGAATGCAATGTGCCAGTTTGAGCAAGTAAAGGTATAGTATGACCTCTTAGTTTGCGGGCAATTGTGACTGCACCCGGCCCTTCCCAAATCATGACGACGATTGGCCCTTCTTGCCAATATTTAATTAGCCGATCATAGACAAATTGGCCAAGCTTGGCCGGATCATCTGTTCCCATCTTTTCTTTGACATCAGCCCCTAATTGTTTAAAAGAGGCGATAGTTTTTTCGCCCATTTCACTTATCCACTCAGGCGTTCCTGGATAATGATTTTTTATTACACCAGCTTCGGGGTTAAGCATTTTAGCGGCCATTAGCTTGAGGCCGACTTTCTCAAAAGTATCAATTACCGTGCCTATAAGACCACGCTTGACCGCATCAGGCTTTATGATTATTAATGTTCGTTCCATAAGTTAAATGACAAAATTCAAACTTCAATTGAATTTCAAATAACAAAGATCAAATGTCAAAACAGTTTTGTTATTAATTATTTGTAATTTATTATTCAATTGTGGATTTGTTATTTGATATTTGTTATTACATTATAGATCGCTTTTGTCACTTCCTCAACCGCTTTATTACCATCAATATTAACCCATTTCGTCCACACTTGCTGGTCGACCAGCTCCTGGTATTTTTTGTGGGTCTTTCGGATAAAGTCGAAATCTTTTTCCCTGAAGTTTTTTTCTTTATCTTCGCCGTGTTTTCTTTTTATAGCAATATCAGGATCGACGTTAAGGTAAAAAACAGCATCAGGAACTTCTATCTGAAAATTTTTAGCGTAATCAAGGGCCATCGTCATATCAATTCCCTCAAGAGTCTGATAGCAGAGGGTTGTCGAAAAATATCGGTCGGCAATTAAAATCTCATCTTTTCGTCTTTCAGCAATCATTTTTTTATCCATGATAAACTGCATGGTGTAAAGAAGAAACTGTTGCTCCGCGGTCAAATCCTTATTTTGATATAAGAATTCGCGGATTATTTTTCCAACATTTCTTTCATAGTCTGGATATTTAATTAAAGTTGCTGTCATTCTGGCGTCACTCGTCAACTTCCCGTCTCCTCGTTCTCCAGAATGATGATTAATCATATTAAGCAATCTTTTTCCTTGAGTCTCGCACCCCGCCCCATCAATTCCTTCGATAACGATGAACATATTTTTCATTATATAACAAGTCTCTTCTCATGTCATTTCGAACGAAACGAAGTGGAGTGAGAAATCTAGCGAAGCCAGATGCAGTCTAGTATCTGGCGAAGCGTGATACGCTTCTAGATTTCTCGCCTTTGGCTCGAAATGACTGTGTGTATTATTATGATAAAATATATTAACTAGTCCTCATAGCTCAACGGACACCTGCCCGCCATAGCCTGAGCCTTTATAGCTCAACGGATAGAGCAAGCCCGTCCTAAGGGCGAGATGGGAGTTCAATGGATAGAAAAAAAGACTGAAGTACTAATGTTCACTTTAGTTGTGATAATGATAGCTACATTAATTCTTCCATTGGTCATAAAATTGGATTCAAAATATATTTTCCTTTTTGAAATTATTGATTGGATAATTTGGGCAATATTTTTTGTAGAACTCTCAGTGAGGCTATATATAGCTCCAAAAAAGTCAATTTATCTTAAGAAAAATTGGCTTGATGTCTTAGTTGTTGCCTTACCTTTTTTGAGAATCTTCCGGATCTTTCGAGTTCTTAGATTTGCGAGGATTATTACAGTTTTTTCTAAATTCACTCAAAAATTAAAAAATATTCTTTCTCAACACGGGTTTCATTACGTAGTAGTGGTATTTATTGGAGTGATTTTCATTGGGACGATATTGATTTATTATTTTGATCAAGGCACGGCTCTTGGAATCAAAAATATGGCGGAAAGCCTTTGGCTTGTCATCACGATTGCTTTCTCCGGTGGCTTTGGCGATATTTTCCCGGCAACAACTGAGGCAAAAACTATTACTATATTAGTGATTATAGTTGGGAATGTTTTAGTATCATATTTTACCGCTTCGCTTGCCTCATATTTCGCCGAGAAAGATCAAGATATCGAGCAGGAAAGAATCGAGAAGAAACTAAATGAATTAAACAAAAACATTATTGATCTTAAAAGTGAGTTAAAAAAATCCCGTTGACAAAGGGTATACATATTTGTATACTATCTATCAATGAAATATTTGGAGCTGCAGGGCAAAATCAAAACCAATGTTTTTACTTTTTCCGATCTGGTGAAATACTTCGAAGGTGAGGATGATGGCTCTCTTAAAACCCAATTACACCGCTTTATTAAAAAGAAATTAGTCTATCAGATTAAGCGAGGTATCTACTGTTTTGATCCAAAAACGATCGACCAGTTTGAGCTAGCGTCATATCTTTATCACCCGTCATATATCAGCCTCGAATCAGCTCTCCACTACTACGGCATGATCCCGGATATTCCCCAAATGGTGACTTGTGTAACGCCCGTAACGACAAAAAAAATTCGAAGCCAATTTGGAAGGTATTATTACTCCAAAATCAAACAAGACCTATTTTTTGGCTATCAAAGCGTAGCATCTTCAAAAACTCACTATCAAATCGCCAAAAAAGAAAAAGCCCTGTTAGACTTTATTTATATCAGGAAAATAAAATCTCTGGATGAATTGAGATTGAATTTGAAAGAAATTAATAAAAAAATATTAGGAAGGTATATTAAAAGTTATCCCGGAAGAGTCGCCGGCGTTCTTTTATGAATAATCTCGTTGA
>LBQC01000020.1:24685-40218 GCA_000990565.1 Candidatus Roizmanbacteria bacterium GW2011_GWA2_35_19
TTAAGATTACTTCGAGGCCTAGACCGTTTTTCCGAAGATCTGGATTTCGATTTGACCGGAAAATTAGATTTTGAGAAGACAGATTCAATCGTTAAGTCCGTCGTTACCCGATTTTTAAAAGAAAATATTGCCGTTAGTCTTTATCGAAATAAAAAACCAAAAAGAATTTATTATGAATTAAGATTTCCCGATCTTATGTACGATTTAAAACTGTCAAAAAATAAGCAGGAAAAACTCATGATAAAGATTGATATCGAAAAATTCTGGTTGGGCCATCATAAAGAGACGGTTTTATTTAATCGCTATGGAGTTCTGGCCAACGTAATGACCCCTTCACTCGACAATGTCCTGGTTCAAAAAATGGCGGCTTACAAAAATAGAGGGCAAACTATGGCTCGTGACATTTACGATATTATTTGGTTGATAGGTCATGGAGCCCGTATTGACAAAGAATTTATTAAGAAAAATAAGATTGCCCCTTCATTAAAAAATCAACTAT
Source organism: Candidatus Roizmanbacteria bacterium GW2011_GWA2_35_19 (assembly GCA_000990565.1). Taxonomy (GTDB): domain Bacteria; phylum Patescibacteriota; class Microgenomatia; order UBA1406; family GWC2-37-13; genus GWC2-37-13. The sequence continues at coordinate 25,185 of LBQC01000020.1, forward strand.
TAAATAAATACGAACGTGAGAAAAAATCGATAAAGAAATTCAAAGATAGACTTAGACCTTTTTTGATTAACGAAGACGCTTCAGAAAAACTTGATTATTTCCAACGATCGGGAACTTTTTGTTATACTCATCGATCTTTATGATCGTCAGGACCTTCTATAACCCGCTGGTTGAGGAAACGAAATATTTTGTAAATAAAGCAGCTAATAAACAATATATAGTTGCAGATAATTTTGAAGCAAATAAAATTCAGCCAACTATCCAAGAAAATCAATCAGCCAGTAAAGGCATTCTTGCGAAAGCATTTAACATTAAGCCAATAGAAATTTTAAGTCCAGAAGATCCAGACTTCAGTATTATTATTCCCAAAATCGGCGCCAACTCAAAAGTGGTACCTAACGTTGACACGAGTGATGAAAAAATCTACCTTGATGTTCTAAACAGGGGAGTAGCCCAGGCCGCAGGGACGGCATATCCAGGAGAGGGTGGCCACATTTTCCTTTTCGCCCACTCGACTGATTACTTTTGGAATGTGACGACGTATAACGCAATATTTTATTTACTTTATAAACTAGAAAAAAATGACGAAGTTGATTTATTTTACAAAGGTCAGAGATATGTCTATAAGGTAATAGGGAGCGAAGTTGTCGATCCATCACAAGTGCAGTATTTAACTCGAAAGACTAATCGGGAGTTTCTGACTCTTCAGACCTGCTGGCCACTTGGTACAACCTTGAAAAGATTACTTATATTTGCGGTGAGAGTATCAGAGTAATTTTCAATTTAAAATTGAAAATTTATCTCGTCCCAACCAGGTACAGGTCTGGCCAGAGATTGACCTCAGGATTTAAATTTGAAAGGACTACAAGTCGACCATCAAGAGTCGACATGAAAAAAGATGATTCATAAGGCCCTGAATACAACGTCTGCCTGCTTTCGCCGTCATAATCGGTAACCATTATTTTTTTTCCTTCATTGACGACCAAATGGCGAGAGTCAAAGTACCACTGAATAGCGCAATTGGCAATTGGCAATTGGCAATTGGCAATGAGGTAATTTTTATCTTCTTTTCGGTCATATACATAAGTTTTGCCTTTTTCTAAATTTCTGGTCTCGGGTGTTTGATTGGTTACAACAAGTGGAGGAGTGATAATAGGAGGTAGAATTAAGTTTTCGTTAGCTTTATACAAAAGCTTAGTTTCCGAAGGCGCAAAAGAAATTATTTCAACCGAAGCGGAGGCGATTTTTGCGAACTCCTCAGGATAAGTCTCCAAAATTTTAAGATAATTATCTTGCCTTTGTTCATTCCATGCTTTAAATAAATTGTTCTTAGAGAAAGCGACGTCAAAAGGGGTCAGGTTTTCCGATTCAAGTGAGAGCAGGTAGGCCAGTTCTTTATTTTCTCCAAATTCAAAGATGGCCTCCTTTGAATCCGGAGAGACGGTCACTTCGGCAGTTTCAAAATCTACCCCAACTGGTAGATTTTTTTTCATTATTACCGGCTTTAAGGGCGGGAAAAATGGCAGTGGTCTTCTGCCGCTTTCAAATAAATAGATTCCATTCTTATCTACTTCGTCCAAGCTTATCTCTTTATCGACAAAAATTAAGACCTTTTCGGTGTCATTGACGGCGACCGATTTAATAATCCCTAGATTTGTAAGCGGGGAGAGCGATGGGTTAAGAGGAAAAAGCAAAGCATCAATTGTCACTACAAGCTCGCCCTTAAGGGTGACTTTTTTTGAAAGACTGGTGTAGCCGTCTTTCTTAATGTCAACTTGATAATTTCCTGGCGGCATGATTAAACTTGAATCGGTCACACCTCGGAGCTTTGAGTCAACATAAATTTTAGCTGTCTTTGGGTATGATGTGAAAGCTAAAATTCCGGTTGATGTGAGCGACTTCTTTTTGTAATCAAGCCGATAGCCCCGAGCATAGACAATTACAAGGGCCAGCACTGTGACAAATAGTAAAATGAATAGTAATTTAAATATAATTTTCATAAAAATTTGAAATGGAAAATGGGCCTAGAAGCGGGTTAGGAAAATAGAAAGAGGAATATAGATTTTCTAATTTCTATCTTCAAACCTCTTAACTCGTATCCATACCTATCTTCCATTTTAGTCCTCCAATATTATACAATAAAGTATGTTTTTTCGTCGTAAGATCGGGATCGATTTAGGGACTGCTAATACTCTTGTCTATGTGGAGAACGAGGGGATTGTACTTAATGAGCCAACAGTCGTTGCTTACTCAATTGAAGACAAGCAAGTACTTGCGGTCGGTGATGATGCCCGCGAAATGCTGGGCCGAACTCCTGGGTCAATTGTTGCTGCTCGCCCAATGAAAGAGGGAGTGATTGCCGACTATAAAACAACCTCAGCAATGATCGCATACTTTTTGAAAAAGGCCCTCAAGGGTCGAGTTTTTTGGCCTGAAGTGATGATCTCAATTCCAGGAGGAGCGAGCCAGGTTGAAAAGCGAGCAGTAGTCGCCGCATGTAAGCAGGCAGGAGCCAGTAATGTATATCTGATCGAAGAGCCGTTAGCGGCCGCAATTGGGGCAAAAATCCCTATTTCTCAGGCATCGGGACATATGATAGTTAACATCGGCGGCGGGACGACTGAGGTCGCTGTGATTTCACTTGGTCAATTGGTAGTATATAAGACGATCAGGGTAGCCGGGACACGGCTTGATGAGGCGATTATTCAACAATTTAGAAAAAAACACAATTTAATTATAGGCGAGCGGACTGCTGAGGACGTCAAGATAAAAATCGGCAATGCATTAATTGAAGAAGGTAAAGTCCGGAAGATGGAAGTCAAAGGCCGGGATTTTCAGACAGGACTACCAAAGATATTTGAGGCCGATGATAAAATGATCGCCGAGGCAATCAATAAGCCTTTAAAGATGATCCTTGAGGGAATAAAAGAAGTTTTATCGCAAACTCCGCCAGAGCTTTCCGCTGACATTGTAGACAAAGGGATTGTTTTATCAGGAGGGACGGCACTTTTAACCAATATTGACCGCTACATTACTTACTACACTGGCGTTTCTTCATTTGTGGTAGAGGAGCCATTATTTTGTGTTATAAGAGGGGTGGGGATGGCGATTGAAAATCTTGAAAGTTTTAAGGAAGCTATCCGATAGTAATAATCAGTGATTAGTGACTAGTGACTAGTGAGTAGTTTAAATATATAAATAGTAAAACATAATAGTCATATAGTATTATTTATTATTACGGAGCGATGTTTTTGGTAAAATAGGGTTTTATTCTGTTAAAATAAGATAAATACCCTAAAAAAAATTTGAACACAATTAAATTAAAATTTCAAATTTCAAATTTCAAATTAAACCTATATAAAATAACTCAAATATGACAAAAAATAAAATACTTGGAATAGCGATTCCTCTACAATCAAAAAATGATATCCTAGAGAAAATTATTAAATACACAGATAAACAAGCCGATTTTTGCCATGTTGCCTCATTAAACCCTGAAAACTTAATCACTACTCAAGAGAACGATGAATTCAAAAAGGTTATTGAGACGACCCAAATCAAGATATTAGATGGGATAGGGGTTGTCATAGCAGCCCGATTGCTTAATATTGAAGTGGGCAATAGATACCCTGGGGTTGAGCTTATGGAGGACCTCATAAAGATGGCGTCAGATAGACGCTTAAGAGTGATGCTAATTGGTGGTCAGAAGAATCTAGCACTTGACCTAGCTAAGTGCTATCAGGCCAAATATCCTGAAGCTAATTTTTTTGGAGTAGAAGGAATCTTAGATATCAAAAAGCCGAGTGCATTCGAAGAAAAGGGTATTTTCGATATAGTGGCCGACTATAAGCCCCACTTGGTATTTGTTGCTTTCGGTTCACCTTACCAGGAGCTGTGGATTGCCCGTCACAGTAATCAATTCGGTAAATCGGTTGTTATGGGAGTAGGTGGCGCGTTTGATTACTTAAGCGGCCATGTTTATAGGGCTCCGGAATTTATACGCAAGATTGGTTTAGAGTGGTTTTTTCGATTGTTAAGTCAACCTTGGAGATGGAAAAGACAGTTAAGCTTACTTAAATTTATTAAACTCGTTTTACAGGAAAAATGGAAAAAGAAATAACTTCGGTACTAAAGTACTTTTCCTTCTTTGAATATTGTCCTAATTTTGATGAGATATATACCTATCTTTCTAAAAAAACGTCAAAAATAGCTCTTAAAAGAGCACTTTTAAATTTAGAGCGTCAAAATAAGATTAAAATTATATATATAACTGAAAATTTCATAAAATATACTCTAGTGGAGTATAGTTCCCCCGGCCGTGTCATCCCGAGGAGCAAGACGACGAGGGATCTAGCGAAGTCAGGTACCGTCCGGCACCTGACGAAGCGTGTTTTAATATCAAAAAATAAACTAAAAAACTGGAAGTTTAAAGCATATGTAAAACTTATTTCGTTGTTTCCACAAATAAAATTAGTCGGTCTATCTGGATCAATCTCGATGATGAGTGCTACGACAGACGATGATATCGACCTGTTTATAATAACTTCCAAAAATAGATTATTTACCGGCCGTTTTTTAGCTTTGCTGACAGCGTATATTATGGGATTAAAGAGGGGAATAGGGCAACATAAGGCCCCGAATAAAGTGTGTTTAAATCTATTTTTTGATGAATCCACTCTTCAGGTGCCGAAGATAAAAATGACCAAATTCGTCGGTCACGAAGTCCTCCAGATGAAACCGATCGTCATTAAGGGTGATATTTATGAGAGATTCTTGAAAGAAAATATATGGGTATTTAAGTTATTTCCAAACGCTGAAACCGTTTTAAAATTGAAAATTAAAAAATTAAAATTCAATGAAAATTTAAAATTGAAAATTGAAAATTTTGGAGATTGGCTCGAAAACTTACTAAAAAAGCTCCAATTACAACTGATTAATAAACATAGGACTACGGAGCTTATCACTGATACCCAGCTCTGGTTCCACCCCGACGACTTTGAGAAGAAGATAAAGGTTTAGACCTCTTTCATGTAGCAAGTGCCAAGCCCAGCAGCTTCCATTTGATCCAATATAGCCTCTGCCCGTTTAACATCGATTTTAAGGGATTCTGATAGCTGTTTTGATGATAATTCTTCCACCTTGTCCATCGCCTCTACTGCTTTATGAAAAAGCGAATCCCTCTCTATTTTTTTAGCCTTTTCCACTGGACCAGTGGAAGGGGCTGAGCCTGGAGTTTCCAATCCTTTCAAGCGTGAATCAATATCATCGAGTTTTTTTAAAATTACTTTTACAGCGTCATCCATAGTTTTCATATTATATCACTAAATTTTATTTAAAATCTTCTTTTAATTTTAATTTTTGACTTTTTGTTCTTAAAAAACCGATAACGATTAGTCCTAATGCAAAAATTATTAAAAGTAGGCCAATAAAGTGCAAGTAACTTTCATCAAAAAGCTTGATCAGTGAAATTCCAACAATCGTGGTTGTCATTGCTGTTCTTATATATGAAAGTAAAGTTCGATCGATTGAAAGACCCGTTCTTTCGCCGGCTAAATAATCACGTAAAATCCACTCAGTTTTTTTCATAAAGTCATTATAGCATCAAGTGCTTGATTAAATTTGCCCAATCTTTCCGGTGTAAGAATTCCGAATTTTATATTATGGACTAGTTTCCAGATCATCGTCCTCAATCGATAAATATTTATTTTTTCCCGGTAGTTAACTGGAAGTGTTTTAAGCGAAGAGTAGCCCTCTAGTAGTTTTTCTTCACGTTCGTACAGTGTCCTCCAAGTAGGGCAAGAGCCAATATCCAAAAACGGATCCGATGATACGGCTGACTCCCAATCAAATATAACCTCAAGATCAAAAGTCACAGGATTATACCTTAGATTGTGATCGGCTAGATCGTAATGTACAAGACTCCCAGCTTTAACATTTATTAATTCTTTTGATTCCTTAAAAATTTTAATTATTTTACCGGATTGCTCAAAAGATAGATGCTTATTATCGACAATATTGTTAAGTTGATCATCAAGCTCGGTAACAATATAGTCGTAATTATTTTTCTTAGTTCCGACCATTTTTTCATCAAATCTACCGAATCCATCACATTTTATCTCCGACATTTTGGCGATATATTCGCCTAACTGGAAAGAAATACGGTCGTAATCTTTTTGGGTGCCGTGAAACACAATTTCAGGATCAAGACCTTCAAATTTCTCCTGTATTTGAAAATCGAAAGGGTATTTTTTTCTTGATATATCGACATGAATTATTTTATTTGTTTTTATCCCGACCCTTGTCACTTTTTCGGTTATTAATTTTTCAACAACGAGGGCAGTTTCCGGAAACTCTAGCCCAAGATTAGCTCTCAAAACCAGATCGCGATGATTTTTTAATTTGACAATATAAATTACATGTGGAAGACCCCAGCTTTTTGGTTTTTCAAAAGATAGAACTTTAAGATTCATCACGTCTTTAAATATTCTCTGAATGTAAGAAGTATCAAAAAGCTCATACCTTTTTTTGGCTCTTATGCTTTCTTCAAGGGATAGGTTTGCTCCACCCCCGCCATAATGTATATCCTGCATGGATTAATTATAATCTATATACTAATTTATATGGATAAAGGACTTTTCAATATTTATGACCGGATGGAGACGATTCTGACCGTGGGGGTGATAGTTGTATTAATTTCAACGCTTTATGGAGATGAAATAAAAAAAAGCATTCTTCCGAGTTTTCAGTCAGTTAACTTTACACAAAACACCGGTAATCTGCCTCCAGCAAATCCGGGTCCGAATAATCCGTCAAATGTTCCAATAGCGCCAAGTAACTCTCCGTCGATAAATCCTTCAAATCCCGTGGTTAGCCCTACTTCTGGAAGTGCGACGAGGACGCCAACCCCGACCACAGGTAGCCCTATTTCAACGACATCAATAACCCGAAAAGTGATGGTGATCGATTTTAATCCAATTATTGAATCACAAGGAGGTAGAAGGATTCGTGCGATAAAAAGCTGGCAAGATCCGGTAGCCTTGGAAACTCAGTATATAAATGATGTAAGAGACGCAAGTGGGGGGTACTTTAAATATCAAATAGTAAATCGCCTGGCCGATGTTGATAAATATCCAATGAAAAAAAATAACTATGTTTTTACCGACGCAGAATATTTATCAGCAGTTATTAGTCCGACCAGTAATGCGCGAGAAATTATAGATTACTTAAAAGTTTTAGATGAATATGATATCTGCGAAAAAATTAATAGGGGAGAGATTGATGAACTATGGTTATGGGGCGGGCCTTGGTTTGGTTATTATGAAACGGCGATGGTTGGGCCGACGGCTTTTCATACAAATAGTGCCCCAATCTCAGGAAGCACGTGTACAAAAAATGCGATAATCATGGGTTTTAATTACGAACGTGATGTTTCTTTAATGTTAGAAGACCTAGGGCACGCAATCGAGGGAGCTCTGTCACAAAAATTTAGTGAAGACCCAAGATTTAATGCGGGTAATTATTATACGCCGTGGGGAAAATTTGCGACATCTGACAAAATTTCACCGGGAAAATCTGGATGTGGATGGATGCATTTTGCTCCAAATTCAAGCGTTGATTATGATTGGGATAATACAAGGACAGTCACAAGTACTTGTGGAGACTGGCTAAATTATCCAAATCTGACAGGGGCGACCACTTCGATAAACTGCAATAGCTGGGGGTGTGATGGCTACCAGTATAAAAAATGGTGGTTAAACCACCTTCCAAAAGCGGCAGGATCAACCGGAGAATTTTTTAACAATTGGTGGAGATATATAGGTGAATTAAATTAGTTGTTGTATTATATTACAATGATTAAATTAGTAATAATAGATATCGATGACACTCTGATTCTTACTGAAGAAGCCTGTTTTAAAATGGAAAATCATATCGCCCAAAAAATGGGCTTTTCTCCAATGAGTAGGCAATCGCATTTAAAAAATTGGGGCACTCATTTAAAAGCAGCAATAGTTGAGAGAATACCTGGAATTGATGCCGATGAATTTATGAAAAATATAGACAAAATAATGCCAGAATTTATAAAAAGAAAGGAGCTAGATATCATTAGTGAAATAAATTATGAAACCCTTGACAAAATTAAAAAGCTAGGAATGAAAATTGCGATTTTGACTTCACGGACGATAGCCGAGGCAAAACATCTATTACATGCCGATCATGAATTAAATCGACGAATAGAAGCGTTTTATCATAAGGAGAATATGCCATATCTTAAGCCTGACCCGCGCGTGTTTGACATCCCTCTTAATAAATTCAACGTCCGTCCGTATGAAGCGGTATACATAGGAGACGCCCCTAATGATGCCAAAGCAGCTAAAGGCGCCGGACTTCACTTCATCGCGCTTATGGAGAGCGGGATTCGGACTAAGGAGGATTTTAAGAACTTGAAAGTAGATTTTTTTGCAAGTAATTTTCCAGAAATTATCGGTTATTTAACAAAAAATTCATAAATAATTACGGGCTGTGTTGTTTATTTTTTTCTTCTTGAAGTTCTCTTAATCGTTGATCTCTCTCTTTTTCTTCTTGACTTATTCCTTGTGGCATTATCAATGGAATTTGACCTCTTTTAGGTTGAGTTGAAGGTCGTAGTGGTCTGGGTTTTATCTTTTTAAATGCCGCTTTTTCAGCAGCTTCTGCAGCTATTTTTACCGCCTCATCGACAACGCTAAAGAAGTCCGTCTGCGGAGATGGTTGTTTAGGAGAATGTTCAGCTCCCATAATTTATTAAGATTTTCTCCGATATCTTAGAAACATAAAGATATTTAAAAAAACTTGCGGAAGCATAAGTAAAGATCCCAACCAATAAAGATTGATTATTTTATAATTTAATGACAAAAAGACGTAAGATAATGCCATAAAACCGTAGCATATCACAGGAATAATCAAAATCGATTTATTATATTTTTCATTTTTTAGTGGAAAAAAATATTCGAAAGTTCGAAAAATTCCAACCGAAATAATTGTAACGACGAACCAGCCGAGAAAATTACCCCATAAGTATTAATAAGGGAAGTAGCCAGAAATTATTTAATTTTTTTTGAGTCCCTTTTATTTTAAGCCAATTTAAGAATGAATTAGTCATTATGTAACCGGTATAAATAAAAACAGCCCAAAAGAGGATCACTGAAATAGGGACAGTAAACAGAGCTGCTTGTGGCTTATAGACATAATGACCGCCGAAAAACGTCCCGTATTTAAGTCCAATATATTCAAAAAATGTCCCTGTTGATGAAGCTAGGAACATGAAAAAAATCGCCTTTTTATAACCGAGAGTGATAATTGAGTGGAGGACTAAAAGAAGAACGGGTACCCCATAAAATAGAAGCTTAAACCAAGTAAATCGATGTTCTAATTCAAATCCGAAATAATTACCTACAACCTTGATTAAAATTATAAAAATAAGAAAGTAAAACGTAGTCCATAAAACTCTTTCGAGCTTTTTCATAATGAGATTATATCAAATAGTTTTATCACCGTAACATTACGCTGGAAAATTATGTATTTATTAAGAATATGACAAACCCAATTGGTTAATTATTTCAGAAATTCTACCAAGTTGGCTTTCCGAAATATGCAAACCTAACGGAAGGTATATAATTTTTTGTTTTTTACTCCACTTAGAATCGTTTAACTCAAAATCTAAGAGCAATCCTTCTCCTTCAATTTTTCTTTTAATCTTATGAGCAATTTTGATAGGTAAAATGAGAGGGTAGGCGATCAGTTCACCTTTATCATTATTATCGTAGTAAACTTTTTGAAAAAAACTTCTCGGTAAAAATTTTAATTTTTTTTCATAAAACTCAACTTGTTTTCTTTTAACCAGTTTTATCTTTCTAATATCTAAATACTGTTGTAAAAAATTAAAAAGAAAAAAACCACGGGCAGGTTTTTTGCTGTCACCAATTAAGTTATATCCGACTTTCATGAAGTAATTAGAACAATTTGAGAGGCAGATTGACAGCTTTACTTGATTGAAAATTTGGGTCAATGACCAAAAAATATTCATAACTAACCACAATAATGTTACGGACGTAGCATATATAAATGACTGAAGCATTGGAGGTTCAAAAAAATTTATATCATTTTTTTGAGCATAAACGACACTTCCCTGTAAAGGGACGACCTTCCTTAAAGAATCGATAATAAAATGATTACGTTTTAAAAACTTCAGTCGATTAGGATCAATGACTCTATGGACACAGTCTTCAATTAAAATCAGGTTTTTGTCTATTTTTTTTAACCAGTCGGAAATATCCAGTAATTTATTTTTGATCCCGACAGAGTGAAAAATAATCAAAACTGATGGTTTAACTTTTTTTATTATTATGAGCAGTTGTTTGCTATTTGTGGTGAGTTTTTTGGTAACAGGGTAATATTTGATCTTGTAACCGTGGTTTCGGATATTTTCCTCGACGTCACCGCAGAAAAATTCTGGAACCAGGACGACGCTTTCTTTTTTGACATTTTTTTTATCTAGAATATCCCAAAGGGCATCTTCCCATGATAAATAAAACAATCGCCTAATTACCTCGGGTATTTTATTTCTTTTTAACCCTAAATATTTATAGAGATAAATTGGCTTTGTCGAAATCATAATTATTAAACGGTAATAATAATATGCAGGCTTAATAAAAAACAGGGGGAGAGTGGTTGAAAATTAAAGATATTTTCACGAGTTAATTATATCAAAGCAAAAAATGAGGATAAAAATAAGCCTTAAAATACCTTTATCACCGTAACATTACACTGATAAATATTAAACTTGATCGCGTACTCCTGGTATTCGCTTTTTTTGAACGAGCCTTTGTTTACCATCAATATGCTCAAAATCCGCTAAATCCATCTCAATTACGTATTCACGTAATCTTTGACCCTCTGAATCAAAGGGCATAAGACTTGCAGGGCTTAATTCTTGAACAATAATTCCTGGCATTATCTGAGGCATATTCTTTCCAATAGGTCTTACACCATTTAAAAGTGGCGTTACTGCCCAGCGCCATACTGTCTCTTTTTCCCATGTGTTTATTACTCTTTCATGTTGTGGATTAGTTGGTAAATTTGGTGTTGCAGTAAGCCCTTTAAAATCTTTTATAGCTCGACCTTGATTTAAAATCTGTCCAGTATCCACAGTAAAATTTGGATCAAAAAAATACGCAGGTGAATAATCGGCTAATTGTAATACTTTTTTTAAAGTTTTAACCAATAGAAGTACTTCATCCTTAATGTACAGAGAGGCTTTGCGATCGTATTTTGATAAATCACTAGCTTTATTTTCTAAAATCCATATAACCGCATCAACATCTTCCCAGCTCGCATTCGGCAATAAATCACCGGATCGTAAACCTAGTGATTTTTTATATTCAATAAGCGAATTTAAAAAATACCTTTCTGAATTGTTATATCCACTTCTTAGTCTTTTATCAGTTTTTTGATAAAAAAATTTACCTTTGAAAGAGCCATCTTCTTGGAAATCAGGGTCGAGTGCATAATATTGCCCTTCAGAGTTCGATAATAAAAATAATTTTGATTCTTGAATTGTTCCGTCAAGCTTTAAGGGAGCACCAACTGATAGAGAATGTACCGCACTACGCGCTTCCTCTTGCCATTTATGTTCGTTACCTAAATTATCAGAAACAATTACAAAATAATCTAAGCCAGGTTGATCAAAAATGAGTCCATCTTTCGAAAAACTTATCGACGATTTTTCTGGTTTTTGTTTTTCCTTGCTAATAAGTAAATATGGACCTGAATGAATTACATGAAATCCATCAATAAAACTATCATCCAATTCGTTTTCGTGACTATTAACAAGTGGTTTAAATCGCAGAGTTATACAACCCGATTCTTTTCCTGTTCCAAGCGTATCTATTGCAGGCCGATAAGTTTTTAATGCGTTTGCCAGATCGGCAATATATTCTTCTGGTGTTGTAAATTTTTGAGCAGGCTTTAGTGCCCTGGTGTATGAGGTTAGCGAGAAGCTTACTGCCGTAAGTGAATCTAGATTGTCACTATTAATACGTTCGTGCATTTCTTGAAGTTCCTTATTATGCCTGGACCATCCAATTGTAGTAAACTTGGCTTTAATTCCTAAACTCTTACTAAAAGATTGTAAGAGTTCTAAAAAAAATGGATAAGATCCTATATCGTTATCTAAATATGGAAATATTGTATCGGGGTGTCGACTTCGCTCGGAACCAAGCTTAATTCCCGACTCGTCTGCGACTGTCGCGATAGATGTCATCAGGTGGCCTAATCCATTATTTGTCAAACTCCAGATCGAAGGGCTTGCAAGCTGGCTACAATCAGCACAAACATTACCACAGCCAATCTCAGGTTGGAGAATCCTCATTCTCGTAAAGGCCTCTGTAGGTAACAGTTTTAATTGTTCGACTAAATTTGGTAAGCTTAATGATCTTTCGCGAGAATTACCAGCAGGTTGAGAATTCGCCATTTTTACTCCATTTTCTTTAGTCATTTACAACTAAATTATATCATAATAGCAAGCTAAATCATTTAATCATATCTCAATAGTTCTTATGTTTATTAATCAGTCAATCTGGCCGAAGAGGACGACGTAGTTTTTCCCGTAAATTTTTGCGCAACCGGGGCAAGTAGTGTAGGAAAAATATAGTTTTTTTAACTTTTTGTTTTTGCTTTCTACATATTCTTCCATTTCTTTAGCCCACTTCCCTGCGTTTTGGAATGGCCCTTCAAAGACTTTAGTTAAAAATGTACCTGATAAAGTAGACATTTTTGCGCCTGGGACATTTTTAACAACATCAATATAAATATCTGCGCCCCAAAGGGATTTTTCATCGGTAAGCATCAGCTGATAGGAGGGCTTGGCCTTAGACTTTTCAATTAATTCCATGTTTTTAGTGATGATCTTTCCCATATTTAGAGGGATATGAAGAAAACAAGCGACCTGATCTTTGACAAAAATTTTATTTTTCCAGATAATCTTCTTGTCCTGCCAGGGCGTGGGATCAAAAGGCTCACAACAGCCAGTAGAGCTTACTTTCATAGAAAAATTATAGCAGATAACAGTTTTTATATTTGTCTAGGAAAGGCCTCAAGAAGTCGTCCAGTCACGACTTCGGTGTCAAGGTGTTCCTTGAACGCAGTAAAATTCAATTGTCCAAAATCAGCAGATTTTTTCGTATAAGAGATAAGATCGAGATATTCACGTGCGTATTTTTCAATGTCTTCAGGAGGAAGTAAATTTAGTGTTCCATGATGCATACTTGTAGCAATTAAATGACCTGGATCTCCTAGAGATACGTAGCGACTCTCTAAATAAGGCTTAATGTCAGTTTGGAAAACAGGATATTCCAAAAGAGCAAGAGGCTTACTTGCATTAATTGCCTCGAGAAGTTGGTTTCCAAATCCTTCTTGGCGTGAGGGATAAACCACCCCGTCAACTAACTGAAAAACGCTATAAAAAGGATAAATGGGATTTCCGTATCTCGTTATACCATTGCTATTGCCAACCCGAGATCCGGCTAAAACCAACTTTACTCCTGATTCTTTTGCATAAGCCGAAAGAGCCTCAAAATATCTAATGTTTAATGGATTTGTCCTATCTTCTTTCTGGGCAACAAAAAGAACAGCTCTGCCAAATTTACTGTCGTTTTTGGTTTTAAGAATTTTATTAATCGTAGCCGCCAGTTGTATTGTTACTTCTATGTTTTTTCTTGGAATGATCCTAGTCATCACTCCCAAAACTAGATCATTTTCTTTGATACCCAACGGAGGAAAAATTTTTTTTCTAGTATTAACAACTTCTTCATCTGTAAGTAAATGTGAACCAAAAGGAAAGCTGTCTGGAATAACCGTGACATTATTTAGACCCATACTTTCGAGTCTCGACTTAGCCTCCGTGTTTATTGTTATATGCTTAACATTTGAATAGTTTTTTTTAGGAGGAAAATTTTCTGAAAGTATTTTATCAACATTTTCAAAAGGGCTTAAATAAAGATCTTCTCGACCTTCCCAGATAAAATCATGATGGTGAAGAATAAATTGGACTTCAGGGTACTCTTCAATTATTTCTCTCAAAGCTAAGGTAGCTGGCAAGCACAACGGTAGAGAAAACATATTTCTTATATGAAAAACACCAATACCGTTTTTTTTCATATACTCAGTTAGTTGTTTTTTGATTAGAGTAGAGAGGTGAAATATTTCTGACATCACATTTTCTTCACTTGTTATTTCGGGTTCATCACGATCAAAAAGAACTGGAAATAGTCTTTCATTAATTTTTTTTATTTTTGGATTTCTTTTATAGTCAAGTAAGCCAAGTTGTAGGCCGTTTTGTGATCTTATTGAAGAGGGGACATCTCCAGCTATCCAAAATATATTTTTTCCATGTTGGGTCGCAAGGCAACCGTCGACTTTTTGAGCCTCAAGTGCGACGCCATCAGTACCAAAAAGGCCATAAGATATATCCGCAACGTTGTTATAGTTAATTGGTTTCCTTTCGGGAACTCTCAATGAAAGAATTGCTATTTGTTTATGCGAAGCTTCTACTCCAGCATTCATTGGAAAAATTATAGCAGAGCGGTGATATAATTTATTTGCTGCCGTAGTGGCGCTTGCTTGCGCAAGCAAGGAATGGCATACCTGGTGCAATAAGCCGGAGTGTTGGAATGGCAGACCTGCCCGCCAGTGCCTGAAGCCGTAGTGGCGGAATTGGCATACGCGCACGGTTCAGAACCGTGTCCCAGTAATGGGGTAGAGGTTCAACTCCTCTCTGCGGCACAGGCTTTGGTAAGGTGGGGGCTCGAAAGGGCGTGGGAGTTCCCTGCCCGCAATGCTCTCGCCCGAAACGCTTCGCGAATCGATGCGAGCGGGTCGCAACGCGAGGCAGGCGGGAACTCGGCGCTGGTATCGTAAACAGTTGATAAATCTTCACTTTAAGCGGTCCTAGTAATCTAAAGTACTCTTTTTCTTCTGAAACGGTCGGTTTTCTTCGTTT
>LBQC01000021.1 GCA_000990565.1 Candidatus Roizmanbacteria bacterium GW2011_GWA2_35_19
AGTATAGCGAGAATAAAAGGTCGATTCTGTCTTATGTTGTTTTCTTAATACAATTTGCTTTTCGGGTGGTAGATTACGATCCCATCCATGAGCTCTTACTAGTACGAGCATTGTTGCTAATTCTTCATCATCTGTACAGATTGAGCCGCCCTCAATAGTTGACATATGATGCCCGACAAAAAAAGAAAAAGTACTCGCATAACCGAAATTTCCCAGTAATTTACCTTTATAAACTGTTCCCAATGATTCACAATTATCTTCGATTAAAATAATTTTATTTTTTTTACAAATACGGCTAATCTTATCAATGTCGTCACAGAACCCAAGAAGGTTTGTAATAAACAATGCCTTCAATGGGTATTTTTTTATTATGGCTTCAAGCGTTTTGCTCGATATATTTAAACTACTTAGCTCAACGTCAACAGGGACAGCCTTTAATCCAAGTTGAATAAGAGGCATAGGATTAGTAGCCCAAGTGACAGCCGAAAAACCTACCATATCCCCTTTTTTTAGCTTTCCGAGATTTAATAATGCTTGAATTAAAGCTAAATTAGCCGAGCTTCCACTATTTAAAAAAACCGAATGCTTCCTCTTTTGATATTTTGCAAAATTCCTTTCAAATTTCTCACACTCTTTCCCAATGCTTAGTTGTGTTGCAGATTTAATGAAGTCGTTAAGTTTTTCCTTGGTCTGCTCTTCCTTGTAGAAAGTTGACTTGATAAGTTTTATCATAATTATTTATTTAAATTTTCTTAAGATATTATCTCTAATTCTACAATATCTTTGCCATAATTTAAAGAATCTTGCTGACTTGATAATAGCTATCTCGTTATCTTTTTGTTTTGAAAGCGTGAGCAGATTAGCTATCTCGTTATCTTTTTGTTTTGAAAGCGTGAGCAGATTAGCTATCTCGTTATACTTTATTATTTGAATTTTTCCAGCTAAAAGTTTTAATTGCTTTTCCGACTGTGTTATAAACTTTATTGTTATTTTTATTAAAAAAATAATCGCTTACTATACTCAAGAAATTATCCACACTTTTTTTTCCATATTCTACAACCTCACTATAAACCTTTTCAACATTTTTAATGGTTTTTTTAGCATATAAGATATCGTCGATTCCATAAGAAATTCCAGGAAAATTTTCATGGGTTTTTAGGTATGGTTGAAACTTAGCGAGCGTTTTTAGCCAATTTAATTTAGTAATTCCTGCGATTGGATAAATTATGGGGATACAGCCACACAATGCCGCAATAGAATTATAAAACGAATATGGATCATAGCAATAAAAATATTCTTTTTTATTAAAAACTTTAATAATTTCCTCGTAATTTAAATTATCGATTAATAATGAATTTTTTGGATGAATAAGCTTAATATTTTTGTGAAATAATGACGCCTTCTTATACAAATAACAACTTCCACTTCTTTTTTGTTTAAGATTTTTTACTTTCGGATCAATCCAAATTGTATATAAATAATTAATCTTAAACGGGTCGTAATTCGCGTTAAAAGTTGAAAAATGAAAGACTAAATCAGTAGTGCTCCATGTTTTATAAATATCTTTTGAGCAATGAATTCCAAGGTCGCACAACAGCCAGCGAACAACTTTTTTTGCCTTTAATGGATTTCCCTCTATTACTTCTGGATAAACTACTATTGTCGAGTCATCAATGTCGATTAATTTTGCAAAATTATTGCAAAATTCATTTTTATAACCTTTCCCTTCAATTGGATATATGTAAATATCATATTCACTACTTAATAAGTCTTTAGCTAAATTATGAAGTGCTACAATTCCCCCAACTTTGTAGTCTAGTTTATAAGCATATATAACAATTTTTTTTCTAAGAGTTTTGCTTTTCATTTGTTAATTTTTAAATTAAGAATCATCCTTTAAAAACCTAGATATTTTTTTAATATTTCTTAACATTTCTACAGTATTTTTGAATAATTCAACATTCTTCTTATTAATAAAAACTTTTAAGTTATTTAATTCTTTAATTAATAGAGATATTCTATCTTCAAGCTTCACTTTAAAAAATTTATCTAATATATTTACATTATATTTTTCTAGACCATATTCTTTCATTAGACCAAAATGCTTGTAATGATTTTCTAGAGATATAACTGGAATACCAAAACTTAATGGAATTATTTGACCGTGACCCCGCATAGCTAATACAAATTCCGAATTTTTATAAATACCTATATATTCGTCTGATCTATCAAAAGCATATTCACCAAAATTTAAAACAATTGAATTTTTTATTGCGCTTGATATTTTTTTTGAAATTTCTAAATCTTCGTAAACGTGTGGAACGAAAACTATTAAATAACTTAACGAAAGCTTCATTAATATATTAATCATAACCTCAATAAAATCATCCCTCTTTTTAGTCGATTTGAAGCGACTAATTGACTTATCATCTGCAAGCTGAACAATAACATATTTTTTATTTAAATCGCTGCTAAATTTTCTTCCTAACGTAATCCAGAAAGCTGGATCCGCAATTACATTTGCTTTGATACCGGTCTGGCTCAATAATCTTTCATAACTTCCATCATTTCTAACGGAAAAAAAATCGGCTTGTTTTTGGGTTTCTTTTAAATGAACTATTCCCCTTTTCGGGATACCCTTTTCGTTTTTGAAATAATTATACCCTGCAGAATAGACAATAAAAGGAATTTTAATTTTTTTGATATTTTCTTTATTGATTAACCAAAACCAACCGTGTGGCCAATGGGAGCCATGAATTATACCCCCGCCTCCAATAATTAGTAGGTCATACTTTTTATTAATTAAATTAATAAAATAATCGTCGAATATATGACCTTGTAAATTTACTTCTGCAAAAAATGAGATGTTATACAAATGTCTAAATATATTTTTTACTCCAATACCTAATGCATAATCGCCAACATTATAATTTAAACAATATGTATGCAAAACTTTCATTTATTTTTTATTTGTTTAATCTAGTAAACATTCAATTTCGTTTACCGAAAAAACAGGAACTTTATTTTTATTAATAACAGACTGTCTTTCTGAAAATGAATCATCGATAAAAATAGAATTTTTTCTTACGAATTTATATTTGTTTCCGGTTATTGGCAAGTTAATTATCTCACTAAAAATATTATGTGAAATTTTATAAATATTCAAAGTTTTTTTAACGTTTTCTTTATGTTTAGTAATTAAAAATATTTTTTTACCTTTATTTAGACATTGGTAAATAAAGCTAATGAGAACAGTATTAATTCTTTCTTTGAATATTAAAGTATCATCTAAATCGATATATACATTCTCATATTTTATGTTAGTTTTATACTTTGCATAAAGTGCACGATCAATTTCAATGCTAAAATCGTTTTTTGTAATAGAAACTTTCGTATTCATAAAATCATATAAACTCAATAACGGGAGGTTGATTCCTTGAGTTCTTGGTAGTGCCATTGTACCTGCTACCCTAGGAGCAATTTCTAATAATGTTAAGATACCTTTTTCATCTTCTTTGAGTTGAAAAAACCAAACTCCGCGAAAATTTAAAGATTTATTTATTTTTTTAGCGATTTCAAAAAAAATTAGCTTTTCTACAGGAAATGAATTAACGCTTATACCGTTCACTATGCGTCTCCTTTCTCTTCCTTGTGCAAAGAGTAACTCACCGCTTGAATTTGTAAAACAATCGACAGTATATTCTTTACCTGGTAGATATTCGAGTATCAATAATGTCGGGTCCTTTTTTAATGCCAGTTTAACTTCTTCGAGATCATTTGCAATAAGTGCTCCTTTTGATCCTTGACCAATTTCAGGTTTTAAAAAAATAGGAAATAATAACTTGTCGTTTAAATTGTAAATATGAGGAGTTTTTAAAATATTTTTAAAAAAAGAATACGTCTTTTTTTTTGATCGACAGATTTCACATGTTTTTAATTGAGAACCAATGATAGTTGCTTTTATTTTATTTTTATTTTGAATTAATTTTAAAAGGACGCTATCATGCGATGGAAATATAAAGTCAATTTTATATTGTTGAATAACTTTATTTATTGAGTTAATAAAGTTAACATTGTTTACAAAAGGAATTCCATGAATATAATTATTGTAAACAAAACGACCATGATCATTGACTGAAGATGCTCCATAAATTTCAAAGTCTTTTGACCATTCAAGTGATCTATATATTTCAAGTCCAATTTCACTCCCACATGGAAAAACTAACACTTTCTTCATAATGATTTATTCTATTTTAGTTAAAATATCACAAATGATTCTAACTTTATTTATATCAAGCTCTGTAAATAGCGGAAGACATAATATTTTAGAGGCAATATTTTCAGAAACTGGACAACTTTGCTTACTCTCTACATAAGGCAACTTATTAAGAGATGGATAAAAATATCTACGAGGAAAAATATTATTTTTATTTAATTCTTTAACCCCTCTAAGCAATTGGTTTTCGTGTTGAAATAAAATTGGATAATAAGAGTAGTTATATTCACTATCTTTATTTATCTTAGGGCGCTTAAACTTACCTTTTAAAAACTTATCATAAAATGAAAATATTTTTTTTCTTTTTTTTATTATTTGATCGACGTATTTTATGTTGCATAAACCCATAGCGGCTTGAAATTCTGATGCTTTACCATTAATTCCTAAACTAAAATGCTCATCACCGTAATGACCAAATCGCTTTATTAAGTCTATTTTATTACTTGTTGTTTTGCTTTTTGCAACCAGACACCCGCCTTCAATCGTATGAAAAACCTTAGTAGCGTGGAAGCTGCAAATTGATACGTCTCCGTAATCCAACAGGCTTTTACCTTTATATTTAACACCAAATGCATGAGCGGCATCGTAGATAACTTTTAAATTATATTTAGTAGCAATTTTATTTATTTTTTTAACATTGCAAGGATAACCGAAAACATGTACCGCCATTATGGCTTTTGTATTTTTGGTTATTGATTTTTCAATTTTATTAGCGTCGATGCAAAATGTATTTGGTTCAATGTCGACAAATACCGGAGTACATCTTTCCCACAAAATGCTCGAGGTTGTAGCAACATAAGAAAATGGGGTTGTGATAACTTCGCCCTCTGTAATATCAAGGGCGCGTAACGCTATCTGAAGAGCGATTGTACCGTTGGTAACAAAGTGAAAATTTTCAACGTCTAAATACTTTTTAATTTTTTCTTCAAACTCTTTCAATAGTGGCCCTTGATTTGTAAGATAACTTGATTTCCAGATTCGGTCTAAATATTTATTGAACTCAGAAATTGGCGGTAAAAACGATTTAGTAACAAATATACTATCCACTTTGTTTTTCACGAGTTAATTTTACCAAAACTGGATATAATTAGGTGATGGAAAGCCATTTGACTGTCATAATCCCAACTTTAAACAACATTAAAGTGATTGAGTGTTATTTGGGTAACATCTGAAAAATAGTCCTATTTTGCAATGTTATTGCAAAATAGGATGGTTAAGATTACTATTTAACTATGATAATCGATAGATTGTTAGTAAAAACTTTGTCTAAAGCGATTAAAAAATATCCTGTTTTGTTTATTACAGGACCTCGACAATCAGGTAAAACAACAATATCTAAAAAAGTATTTAACAAGTATATATATAAAAATTTAGAAGATCCGGAAACGAGATTACTTGCAAAAAATGATCCAAAGAATTTTCTCACCCAAGCAAATAGGTTAATTATAGATGAGATTCAAAGGGTCCCAGAACTCCTATCCTATATTCAAGTTATGACCGATGCAGATAACAAAAAAAAATTTATTATCACAGGATCACAAAATATACTTGTTTCTCAGAAAATTTCACAAAGCTTAGCAGGCAGAGTAGCGATTTTTAATTTATTACCATTTTCCTTTAAGGAAATAATCGATACGGATTTTGAAAAAAAAGATATTTTTAAACAGTTAATTTATGGTTTTTATCCCCGAGTCTATGATAAACTGCTTAATCCTATCGAATGGTTTCCCAATTATATTCAAACTTATTTAGAAAGAGATGTTAGAGAAATAAAAAATATCATCAACCTGACAGATTTTCAGAGGTTTTTAAAATTATGTGCCGGCAGGACGGGTCAAATTTTGAATTTATCTTCTCTTGCAAATGATCTGGGAACTGCAGTTAACACTATTAAAGGCTGGTTATCAGTACTTGAAGCCACATATATAATTTATTTAGTCCCCCCCTTTTATAAAAATTTCAACAAAAGAATAATAAAGTCACCGAAACTTTATTTTTATGATACTGGATTGGTATGTTCTCTTCTGGCAATAAAAAGTGAAGACCAGCTACAGACGCACCCGCTTTACGGCAATATATTCGAAACTTTCTGTGTTTCTGAAATTATAAAGCAAAACTATAATAATAATTTACACATTAATTTTTATTATTGGAGAGATAAAAGCGGAAATGAAATAGATTTGTTATATGAAAAAGGCAATAAAACTATTGCCGTCGAGATTAAATCCTCCAGTACATTTGCTCAGGAATTTACCAAAGAATTAAATTACTTAGAAAAAATAACCAAAGATAAAATAAATAAAAAAGTAATATATTCGTCGCGGGAAGATACTCGTTATAAAGATGTGTTGCTACAAGGTTGGAAGAATATTGAAATTTGATAAGCAGTAGTTGTGGTTATTAACAATAAAAAGCAAAACCTAGATTTTACGGGAAGAGTAAATAAGGGCCACTGGTCGATAAATCCTGACTTTTTAGAATATATCTCTTAATCCTTTTAATTGTGCTGTCATTCCCGCCCCCATTCGAGGGCAGGCTCCGGCGGGAATCCAAGCTAAATATACTTTTTATAATGTTATTATCGACTGGATCCCCGTCTTTCCCAAAGGGAAGCTTTTGGCTCACGGGGATGACAAACAGTTGGACACAGAAGTCGAAATGGTTGATTAGAACTTATTGATGCGCTAAAGAAGATTTACAGGTCAGAATTAGCCGACCAGTGCCCAAAATTAAAAACTGGCAAATCTAGAATAATAGAAGAGTTAATTAAATACGCAAACATAAATAATTTGGATGCGGTGACGCCGGTTTTACGGAACCCGGATGATAAAAAGAGAAAACGTGTTTGACAGCATTTTTTTGATTTAAATGAAAATATACACCAATTTGGAATCAGATGAAACTTGACAAAAGTTTCGTTTTGTTTCATAATTACTACCATATGAGTAGCAAAAGTGAAATAAAAAACATTAGATTAATAGAAAGTAAGCCTTACTTGACCAAAGCAGAGCTGGCTTTATTACTGGAGAAGAAAGAAAGAAATTTAGACAAAAAAATTATACAACTTATTAGAGATGAAATTTTGATTCCATTAAAAAAAGGACTTTATTTAAGTAGAATTTTTTATCTAAAAAACAAAAATGATATAGAAGAATATTTGTCCAATATTATTTTTTACCCCTCGTATATTTCATTAGAGTATGTTTTGGCAAAAGAAGGACTTATTCCCGAATCGGTTTTCTCTTATACCTGCGTTACCTTAAAAACCACTCGACAATTTAGTAACAAATTAGGAAGATTTACTTACAGAAAAATAAAAGAAAAATTATTCACGGGTTATATTCAGAAGAGTTATTATGACGACTATAAAATTAAAATTGCCACAAAATCAAAAGCTCTTTTTGATTATCTATACTATAAACCTATAAAGAAATTAGAAGAAATTGATGATTTAAGAGTCAATTGGCAAAATCTAAGTAAAGTTGACTTGATGGAATTAGCGCGATACATTGATTTATCCGCGTCAAAAAAAATGATAAAAATTTATAAATATATCCGAAAAAAATATGATAATAAATAATTTAAGAATAATCGTGGATAAAAATAATGACAAGAACTCTCTTTATCTAAGAAATTTATTGAAAGAACAGCTGCAAAACTATATTCTTAATTATATTTATAATTCTCAATATGGTGAAAAGTTTATTTTTAAAGGCGGGACATGCTTAAGATTTTGTTTTGAATTACCAAGGCTGTCTGAAGATTTAGATTTTGATGTTGAGGATTTTTCACGCTTTGATTTTGATAAATTTAATGAAGATATAAAAAATTATTTTTCAACAAAATTAAAGTATGCAGATTTAAATATACAGATTTCCGGAAAAAATAAGATGCTTTATTTTAAGTTCCCTGTCTTGAAAAAAATAAGCTTTCCTGTCAATAAAAATAAACCAACAGAAAATAATCTTTTTTTAAGAATAGATTTGAGTGCTATAAAAGGAAAGAACTTTACAAAGGAAGTATCATTAAAGTCAACTTCTGATTTTTCTTTTATCATAAAAAGATATTCTTTACCTGATCTATTTTCCGGTAAATTGGCAGCGGTTTTATCAAGAGAGAGTTGGGAAGGTAAAGAAAAGCAACCTCGTTTTAAAGGGCGTGACTATTTTGATATTTGCTGGTTAATGCAAAACAAAGTTAAACCAAATGTCCCCTATCTTAAATCATTGATAGATGTAAAATCTGATGAAGAATTATTGAAAAAATTAAAAAATAAATTCCAGGCGGCCATAAAGAAAAGATTAATATTGAAAGACGATTTACTTCCTTTTTTTTCAGACGCCAATTTTGTAGATAATTTTATAAATAATTTAGATAACTTATTATTTAGTCTAATTGCCTACTTGAAATGAAAACCGGATTAACAATTGTTATCCCAACCTACAACAACACAAAAGGACTGAAATGTCTACTTAATTATTTTAGGGGAAAGCCTTACAAGGTTGTGGTGGTTGATAATAGAAAAAAATCTTGGATTCGCAGGTGGTGTAAATAGTGTAGGTTTAAAAGATGAGGTAAATACCGAGTGGATGCTGATACTGAATAATGACATCGAGTTCGACGAAGTCGAACAAGTTCATAAAGTCTATAAAGTCCGTAAAGTTCATAAAGAAAATACAATAGATTATTTAATAAAATTTGCAGAAAGTAATAAGTTGGATAGGGTAATGTAAGGATTAAACGGATGTGATGATTTTTATATTGTTATTTTTTTAAAAACTAAATCAATATATTCCAATTCTTGTTCATCAATTAAAAAAGGCTGAACCTGTTTCTTGAGGTAATTAAAAAGGTTATGGTTTTTTTCATACCAACTTCTAAGTAATAAAAAATAATCATCCATAGTTTTTATATTCTTGTCTTTTAAGAATTTTATTTCAAAATTTGGCTTGATATTATGGGAAAGTAGTTTGGCGATATCATATAGATCTCTTCCCCTTTCCATTTTCCTCGTAAACAAAGCTCTTGTTTTAAAACTCAGGAGAGTTGAAGAATCATAAGTAAGAGCTGTTTGCAAAAAACCAAATTTTGAAAAAATCTTTTCTAACGGTTTAATTTTATCTTCAGGATAACTAAAATCGAATTTAATGACAAGCTTTTCTTCTATCATTTGACTTATTTTAAGATCAAAAAGAAGCGTCTTGTATTTAAAATACGCAGTGACTCCATTCTCTTTTGACTTAAATTTAAAATCAATCTGACCTTTTTCATTACCTGTCTGTTTTTCAATTATTTTTTCTAAAATAGATTTGATGGAAATATCTTTTTTAAAAAGGTCAAAATCTAAATCTTCGGATAATCTCTTATTATCATACAAAAACCGTAAACTGGTTCCACCGGTAAAAATAAAGTACCGACTATCTTTTATATTATAAAGATGATAAAGAATTTGAGTTTGGAGGAATTCTCTAATAATGCCTCTTTTTTTAGTTTTCGGAATGCCCAATCTCTCTCCTTCTGACAAAATCTGTTCCCAGAGGTTTTTATTGACCATTGACATAAGATTTAAGGAACGAAATAATAACTTTTTTTTTAAGAAGGGAAAGTAAGGAT
The DNA here is from genome assembly GCA_000990565.1 of Candidatus Roizmanbacteria bacterium GW2011_GWA2_35_19. Lineage (GTDB taxonomy): Bacteria > Patescibacteriota > Microgenomatia > UBA1406 > GWC2-37-13 > GWC2-37-13. The sequence continues at coordinate 9,890 of LBQC01000021.1, forward strand.
GATAGTTTCTTCCAGGAAATATCATTAGGTAAGGTCAATCTCATTTCTTTGAAATAATCAGAAGTATTTATTTCTCTTTGATTAAGATAAATAAAATCAAAAAGGGCCTTTTCTGGCGTAGCTATTCGATATAAATAATTATCGCCGGTAATTAATTTAAATCCAAAAAATAAATCTAATTTAATTTTGCGGTAAGAAAAAACACCATAGTTTGTAGTAAATTTTTTTGTTTTTTTTATAGTGACCGATGTAATTGAATAAGAATATTCAGGAATCATTCCATAAAAAGATAAAGCTGATTCAAGACTGATATAAGAACTCTGATTAAAATAGGAAGCGAGTAAAAATTCCTCTTTTATTTCAGTTTCCTTTAGTTTGTAGATGCCTTTTATAATTCTTTCCAGAGTTTCTTTTTTTACCCAAGATTTAAGATTTTGCTTAATTGTCTGCTCATTATCGTTCGGGAACCATTTAAGTAGATCAATATATTTAAATACAGGGTAATCTTTAGCTTTTAATCTGAATGTTTGAAAGTCCATAATTCTTTTGATGATATATTTATATCACTACAAGAATTATAGTTTATTATATTTAAGTTTGTCAATAAGAATCTGAAAAAATTTTACCAAATCCAGATATAATAAAGTTATGGAAAGCTATTTAACCGTCATAATTCCTACTTTAAATAACATTAAAGGACTTATATATTTGAAAAAATATTTTAATAACAAATCATACGTCATTAGAATAATCGATAATTCTAAAACCAATCTTGGATTTGCGGGAGGAGTAAATAGCGCAGGTTTAAAAGACGAGGTGAATACCAAGTGGCTGCTGATACTTAATGATGACATAGAATTTAATGACAAAATATCAAATAACAAATCACAAATAACAAATGAATCACAAATTATAAATAACAAATATCAAAACACAATAGAAAAGCTAATTTTTTTCGCTGAAGAAAATAAACTTGAGGCGGTGACGCCGGTATTGAGAAATCCGGATGGTGGAATCGAGAATTTAGGTTTTAGGGTTTTGCCGTATGGGAAAATTGAACTAATAAACAAATATGACAAATATTCAAATAATCAAATAGATGGGATAACAGCGGCATGTTTACTTATAAAAACAGAAGTGTTTAAAAAATTAGGAGGGTTTGATGAAAGCTTCTTCGCATATTTAGAGGATGTTGATTTTTTTCTAAGAATGAAAAAGATGGTCCCGCCAAAGGCGGGAGGCAAATTATCATTTGGAATTGCTTATGATATTGAGGTCCTACATAACCATATGGCGACTTCAAAGACGATGGGAAATTTTAAGGCGAAGCAGGATATGATAAATTGGTGGAGACTGTATTTTAAACACCCGAACAAGTTTAAATTTAATTTGGAGTTTGTCATTGAGAGGTTGAGGAATGTGGCGGGATTTGTGAAAGCGAGTTTTAATATTAAGTAATTTTCAATTTTCAGTTTTCATTTTTCATTGAATTTTCAATTTTAAATTTTTCATTTAGTATTAGCGGCTGATTTGGAAAATATCATTGTGAATTCTTGAGCCTCTTTCCATAAGGATCGGCACTCAGGAATTAATTCCTTTACGCATTTAGCTAGCATTCTCAACCAGTACTTAGTTTCTTTACTCTCTTTTTACAAATATATATTTTGTTCTTAAAGTCTTTTCTTGATGAGGCGCCATTGGCCTCACAATAGTTTGCACCGATACTAGTACCAGCCCTTATAAGTTGATTAACAATTGGTATCGTAATAAAGGTGTTAGGGGATTTTTTACACAGATCTATTATTTTTTCACTAAAAAAAGCGGTTCTCTCCTCAAGATTATATTTACTTGATAAATTATTCATTGATAAATAGTTAAGTGAAAACTTATTGAAAATTGTAAATTGAAAAATGAAAATTGACTATGGATTATATTAATGTCTTCAATGAATATGTATTTATGCGCTATAAGTTTGAGTTCCCAAGATAGCATTCTTCTTGAAGACACAATGATGACGAGCTTTCCTAGATCTTTAAGCCTTTTTACCAAATAATGGAAATCTGAATCACCGGAAAATAGGATTAATACATCCACTTCTGTTCTATCAAGTAAAATATCTACGGTCATTTCAACATCAAAATTTGATTTATAAATATATCCTTGATTTGTTTTAATCCTTTTTAAAGATTTTGTAACAGTGGCGATCCCGATGTGATCGAAATAATTAAGATATTTAGCCATCTTAAAATCATTTTTTTTAATCCCCGTGTAGTATCTAATTTCTAAGATGTTATAGCTATTTTTTAGGTACCTTTTCATTTTTACCCAATCTATAGACCAACCAATATTTTTTTGAGTGTAGAAAATATTAGCTCCATCAATATAGACCTTTGATCTTGGTTTAATCATTATTATTAATAATAAAGGCAATGATTTTTTTGTCTAGGGACTATATGCTACAAGGTAGGGAGAGTGGGGCAAATAGAGGCTATGAAATAAACAAATAATCAAATAAGCAAATGTTACAAATAAATAAGATAATTAGGTAAGAAGGTCTTGGTATTTTGAGAGGGCTTCTGTAATGTCTCCAAAATAGATTTGCTTGCCGGATTTAAGAAGAAGACCGCGAGTACAATACTGACCAATCATCTCAACGCTGTGGCTTACCATAATCATAGTTGACCCCTGATTTTGAAATTCTCGAATTCTATCTAAACATTTTTGCTGAAACTTACTATCCCCGACCGCCAGGATTTCATCGACTAACAAAATATCGGGGATTTCGGCAACGGCTACCGAAAAAGCTAGTCTCATATACATACCGGATGAATAAAATTTAACCGGCTGGTCCATAAAGTCCACAAGCTCAGAGAATTCAACGATGTTTTTATAGAGTTTGTCCATTTCCTTTCTTTTAAATCCAAGGATTGATCCGTTAAGATATACGTTTTCACGACCAGTTAACTCCGGGTGAAATCCGGCCCCTAGTTCAATCAGCGGGGCAACTTGTCCTAGTACAGTAATTCTTCCATCACTCGGCTTGGTGACTCCAGCGATAATTTTAAGAAGGGTCGATTTACCTGAACCGTTTTTTCCCATGATACCGAGCGACTCACCTTTCTTCACTTCAAAGTTGATGTGGCTGAGCGCATTAAACTTCGTCCTTGTCTCTTTGCCACCAAATAAGGCAGGGAGGAATTCCTTGAAAGTCTTTTGCTTTTGTAAGCTATAGACTTTACTTATATTCTCGGCCTTTATAGTTGTTGTTGTCATATTCGCCTTAATAACAAATCACAAATAATAAATAACAAAATATTTTATAATTTAATATTTATTATTTATTATTCTTTTGTTATTTGATATTTATTATTTAATATTTGTTTAAACATAGTCTGCGAATTGTCCTTCGGATTTTTTAAATATATAAAATCCAAAAACTAATACAAATAACGACATAAAAAAAGCAATTGAAAGACTTGAATAATTAGGCTGTCCTCCACCTAAAATTGTCTGCCTATAGGCATTTATGATCACAGACATTGGATTTAAAGAAAATATAAATCTATATCTCTCCGGAATTATATCAACCGGGTACATGATGGGGGTAAGATACATCCATAACATAGTTATTAAACTCAGAAGATATTGGATATCCCTGTAGAATAGGTGAAAACAACTAAAACAATACATGAAAAAAGAAAATCAACAAATTTTGCAATAATGGTCGAATATACAAGGATTTCCCTCGGAAAATAAATTTTGGTTATAAGATTACTATTGCCAACTAGTGAGTTAGAAGCGGAAGTTAAACTGCTAACAAAAAAATTCCAAGGTAATAGACCGACTGTTAAAAAAATAATAAAAGGTACTCCTTGTGACGGAACATTTAAGACGACGGAGAAAACGAAATTCATCACAATTAGCTGAAACAAGGGATTCAAGATAACCCATGCGTACCCTAAAACAGATTGCTTATATCTTTGATTAATTTCTCGATATGCGAGATTCCAAAGTAACTCACGGTAGTACCACATGAGCTTTAAGTTATTGCGAAGCTTGGGAAGCTTTTCCATGTATTAATTCTACCAATTTAATTTTCAGGGTGCAATTTCGTTGACAATATTCTCGGATTTGTGACTATAATATAGATTCATAAGGCATGATTAAGCAATTATTAGAAATCTACAAAAGAAATCGGGTAAAACTCCTCATATTTTTGAGCATATTTGGGCCGGCGACGATTACCGCGATGGCTGATAATGACGCGGCAGGAGTCGCTACTTACGCAATTGCGGGAGCAAAATTGGGATATCCGATACTTTTTATACTGGTTTGGGTGACAGTTCTTTTAGCTATAACTCAAGAAATGGGATTAAGAGTTAGTCTGGTATCTAGAAAAGGTCTAGCTGATTTAATAAGAGAGTATCACGGCGTAGGGACATCGATACTTATTTTCTCCGCCCTTTTGATAGCCAATATGGGAGTTATAGTTGTTAATATGGCGGCTTTTAAAATGACCGCCTCAATTCTTAATCTTCCTGCAGTCCCATTAATTATCCTCATGGTTGGATTGATGTTTTTGTTTGTTATTAAAGGCGACTATAAGTTGACGCAAAACATTATGCTTTTGACTTCATTTTTTTACTTAGCCTATATCTTTTCTGCTTTTAAAGCTAATCCAGACTGGAGCCTGGCTTTTAGTAATTTAGTATGGCCACAGGGAGTCAATTTCACCCCAGATTATTGGAAAAATTATTTAATTATCGGACTTGGAGTAGTTGGAACTACTATTACTCCTTGGGGGCAATTTTTTATCAGTAGTTTTGGCTTAGATAAGAAAATAAGCGCTACAAAAATTAAATACTCTCAGGTTGAAGCATACTGGGGGGCATTTTTGACAGACTTCTTTTCATTTTTTATGATAGTCGCAACCGCCGCTACCTTATTTTCTCATGGGATTCAATTGACTGATGGTAATCAGGCGATCATTGCCATTGAGCCTTTTGCCGGAAAATTAGCCGCTCTACTTTTTGCTTTCGGGATTATGAATGCAGGATTTATGGGAGTTGTGATTGTTGGATTAACAACTACTTATGCATTTTCTGAATTTTTTGGACTCACCGGAAGCTTGGACGCCCCTTTTAATAAAAGTAAAATTTTTTACTCTTTTTTTATCGGGCAAATATTAATTGCCTTTTTAATCGTATTATTTCCAGTAATTGATCTTTTTAAGATTGTTGTGACCGTTCAAATATTAAATGCTATGGCATTACCGGCAATTTTCTATTTTTTAATCAGATTTACAAACAATTCAGAGATTATGGGAAAATATGTAAACACTAAGTTCCAAAAATGGTTCGCAATCGGAGGGACTGTGATAATCGCCTGCGCTTCTGTATTTGCAGTCTATACGACGCTAACCTCAATGTAAATTTGTGAGCGATTCAAGATTGCCAATCCGAGAGTCATGATTTTCAAGCATTCTTTGTTGGCGCTTGGTTACATCTTGTAACTCAACTATTTGTCGAGTTATTAAGGTTACTATCTCTGTTCTAGTTTCGCCAATGGATCTAATTACTTCCATGAATCCCCTGCTCATTTCGTCCTTTGTAGCATAAGCTCTAAGCTCGCTCTTCAAGTCATCCTTCGTTGGATGTGCTTTTAGATCAGCTTTCGTTGCAAAACCCTTGAGCTCGTTCTTCAGATCTTCCTTCGTTGCATAAGCTCTGAGCTCGTTCTTCAGATCTTCCTTCGTTGCATAAGCTCTGAGCTCGTTCTTCAGATCTTCCTTCGTTGCATAAGCTCTGAGCTCCTTTTTGAGGTCATCCTTAGTCGGAAATATTGTTTTGAGTTTATTAATATCTTTATCAGAGATCATAAGTTAAGTAATTTAAACAAATAATTTTTAATAAATCAATCTTAAAACATGTAATTTTATTTGTCAGTCGCATATATGCTACAAATGTATAAGATTGGAGCATAAAGACAGGTAAATATTTAAAATATGCGACTTATTTTTTTATTCCCATGTTTTAATGCAGGTAAGTGGCAGCTAGGCAACTTGACAAGAGATAGACATTTTTGTATCTTAAACTAACTATGAAAAATCTGGCGCTGGTATCGTAAACAGTTGATAAATCTTCACTTTAAGCGGTCCTAGTAATCTAAAGTACTCTTTTTCTTCTGAAACGGTCGGTTTTCTTCGTTT
>LBQC01000022.1 GCA_000990565.1 Candidatus Roizmanbacteria bacterium GW2011_GWA2_35_19
AAATCTCAAATCTCAAAACTCAAATGTCAAATCTGATACAAAAACCAAAGAAAAGGAAAAATTAGAAGTTGAGAAAATTAAAAAGTAAATGGGACAAAAAGTTAACCCTAAAGGTCTAAGACTTGGAGTAATATATAACTGGAATTCCAGGTGGTATTTTTCCAGTAAAAAGCAATATAGAGAATCACTAACGGCTGATTTAAAGATTAGGAAAACACTTATGCAAAAATTAGCCTTTGCATCAGTAACCCAAATTGACATCGAAAGAGCTATAAATAAAATTACTTTGATTATTTATTCTGTAAAGCCAGGAATGATAATTGGTCGCGGGGGAAAAGGCTTAGAAGAAATTAAAAAATATATTGCAGTTTATCTAAAAGCAGTTGAAAAAGGCAAGGAACTAAAATTAGATATAAAAATTGAACCAGTTAAAAAACCATATTTAAGCGCATATTATGTAGCGCAGTCTGTCGCAGAGAAGCTAGTCCGCGGTTTTCCACACCGTTCTTTAGTCCATAACTCGATGAACAGAGTGATTGAGGCTGGTGGAAAAGGGGTAAAAATTCAATTAGGAGGAAGAATAAATGGAGCTGAGATTTCAAGAAGAGAAAAATATTTTCAAGGTACAATTCCCACATCAACAATTAGAGAAGATGTAGACTTTGCAGTCTATCCTGCCTTAACTAGGTCAGGATATATTGGTGTCAAAGTATGGTTATGTAAATAATTTTAATTTAAAAAAATGTTAGCACCAAAAAGACAAAAATATCGAAAACAATTTAGAGGAATTTGGAGAAGAATGGCCGTAAAAGGCGAAAGATTGAACTTTGGGTCATTTGGGCTAAAATCTTTGAGTCAAGGATGGATTAAAGATCGAGAGATAGAAGCCTCACGAGTAATACTTGCAAGAGCAACTCGTAAGAATGGTAAATTTTGGATAAGAATTTTTCCAGATAAACCTTTTACAAAAAAACCGCCAGAAGTTACGATGGGCGCTGGTAAAGGGGATGTGGCTTATTTTGTCGCATCTGTTACGCCTGGTCGAGTTCTTTTTGAGATAGACGGATTACCAGAGGGTGACACCCGGGCTGTTTTAAAAAATATTTCATCAAAATTATCCGTTAAAACTAAAATTGCAACAAAGAATTTATGAAAAAAGATACAAGCGCATTAAGACAAAAAAAGGTATCAGAATTAGAGAAACAAGCAAGTAGTATTTATGAAGAGTTGTTGAAATTAAACCTTTCCAAGAAGTCGTCACCGGTCAAAGACACAAATGTAATTTTTAAAAAAAGAAAACAATTAGCAGTCATTTTAACACTTATAACAGAGAAAAAAGAATTAGAAAAAATTAATAAAGTTAAATAATATGAAAAAAATCCTAAGTGGAAAGATTATTTCCACAAAAATGCAAAAGACAGTTGTAGTTTCAGTTGAACGCAAATTTAGGCACCCAAGGTATAAAAAAGTCATAATAAAACATAAAAAGTATAAAGCGCATAATGAAATAGCAGATTTAATGGTAGGTGATAAAGTCAATATAGAAGAAACAAGGCCTATTTCTAAAGACAAGCACTTTATCGTTATTAATAAAATTGAGGTTAAAAAGGTTTAATTTAAATATAAATGTTACAACAAAGATCAATTCTAAATGTCGCAGATAACACAGGTGCCAGGCGCGTATCTATGATTGGTATGGCAAAAAAGGGTAATAGAAGCTACGCTTACTTGGGTGAAGTTATTCATGTAACTGTCAAGGAAGCGATTCCATACGCGGCTGTCAAAAAAGGTGAAGTGCTACCTGCGGTCATTGTAAGAACCCGTAAGGAAAAACGACGACGCGACGGAAGTTATATTAGATTTGATGATAACGCGTGTGTTATTTTAGCCGACAAAGAAGTCAAGGATCCAAAAGGGACAAGAATTTTTGGACCAATCGCCAAAGAAATAAAAGAAAATGGTTTTTCAAAAATTGCAAGTTTAGCAGAGGAAATATATTAATGAAAATAAAAAAAGGCGACAAAATTAAGGTCATGTACGGTAAAAATCGCGGCCAAGAGGGCAAGGTTGAAAAGGTCTATGTTAAATCTGAAAAAATCTTAATTCAGGGAGTCAACCTCTACAAGAGACACATCAAAAAAAACGATAAATTACCACAGGGTGGAATAGTTGATGTACCAAGACCAATTCTGGCCTCCAAAGTCATGATTATCTGCCCAAAATGCGGTAAAGTTACAAGAGTCGGAGTAAAAATTGATAAGAATAAGAAGTTTAGAATTTGCAGGAAATGCGACAATAAAATATGACTTTTAAAGAATTTTACAATCAAGATATCAAAAAAAAGCTTATTGACGAGTTAAAGCTTGAAAATTTAATGGAAGCCCCAATGCCTATTAAAATTGTAATTAATGTAGGCGCTGGTGAGGCAGTTACAAGTAAAAATGTGATTGAAAAAATTCAAGAACAGATTGGTTTAATATCCGGCCAAAAGCCGGTAATTACAAAAGCCAGAAGCTCAATTTCTGCCTTTAAAATTCGAAAAGGCTTGCCAATTGGGGTTAAAGTAACCTTAAGAGGCACAATGATGTGGAATTTTTTAGAAAAATTAGTTAAGATAGTAATCCCGAGACTTCGTGATTTTAAAGGCTTAAATAAAAGCAACGTTGACAATCATGGAAATCTTAACATAGGTTTTTACGAACAGACAATATTTCCTGAAATCGAATTTGATAAAGTTGATAAAATTAGAGGGCTCGAGGTAACGGTGGTGACAAACGCAAGAGATTATGATAAAGGTCATAAACTTTTTGAATTATTAGGAGTTCCATTTAAGAAATTATAAGCACTAAATCCGAAATTACAAATAAATATTAAATTCAAAATACTAAAAAATTTGGAACTTAGAAATTAGGATTTATTTGGATCTTAGAATTTATTATTTAGAATTTTTTAGGATATGGCAAAAACATCAGATGAAGTTAAGTTTCTAAAAAAACAAAAATTTGCGGTTAGACACAGAAACAGATGTCAATTGTGTGGTCGCGCTCGAGGATATATGAGACGATTTGGACTTTGTCGAATTTGCTTTAGAGAAAAGGCGTTAAACGGGGAAATACCCGGAGTTATAAAGATATCCTGGTAAAAATATGTCAAGATCAACAAAAAAAGGACCTTATATTGATGAAAATTTGATGAAAAGAGTGACCCGCCAAAAGGAAAATAAAACAAGCGACGCAATAAAAACTTGGGCGAGGAATAGTCAAATTTCACCGGATTTTGTTGGTCATAAAATAGGTATCCACAATGGTCGAAAATTTATAGAAGTTTTAATTTCAGAATCAATGATTGGTCACAGATTAGGAGAGTTCTCTCCAACGAGAACATTTAGAAGTCACGGTAAAGTGACCAAGAAAGTGCTTGAGGCAACCTAAAAATATGGAAAATTCAATTTTAGACTTAATAATCAGAATAAAAAATGGGTACATGGCGAAAAAAGAAGTTATTGTGTCTCCACATTCTAAATTTAAGGAGCAATTACTTTCAAAACTAAAAGACCTAAAGTTTATTAAAGGTTATGAGGTTGAAGGAACTTTAAAAAAGAATATTACAATCAAACTTTCACTTGATAATGAAACCACTTTCACCGATATTGAAATATTTTCAAAACCTGGTCAGCGGCATTATGTATCATACAGAGAATTGAAGCCAATTGTGTCGGGTTATGGTTTTTCAATTTTATCAACTCCGCTTGGAATTTTAACGGATAAAGAAGCTAAGACAAAAAAAGTCGGTGGAGAACTTTTATTTAATATTTGGTAAAAATATGTCAAAAATAGGACAAAAAGTAATCGCTTTACCCTCAACGGTCACCTTTAATCAGGTAGGAAAAGATATAAAAATTAGTGGACCTATGGGTGAGTTGAATTTTAAAATACCCGAAAAGCTTGAACTTGAAAAAAATGAAAGCGGAATAAATATAAAAAGGCTTTCGGATGATAAAAAAGTTAAGTCGCTTCACGGGCTATATAGGCAACTTATTGCCAATGCAGTCAGTGGAGTAGAAAAAGCCTGGGAAAAGGGACTTGAGATCGTGGGAACGGGTTATAATGTAAAACTCCAGGGTGAAGACCTGGTATTTAAAATCGGCTACTCCCACCCAGTTGTCTTTAAAAAGCAGCCAGGAATAAAATATCGCGTTGAAGGTGCTAATAAGGCCTTTGTCATTGGAGCAGATAAGCAATTAGTTGGGCAAGTCGCATATCAGATAAAGATAATTAAAAAGCCTGATAGCTACAAGGGTAAAGGCGTAAAATATGTTGGTGAAAAATTAAGAATTAAGCCTGGTAAAAAGGCCAAGGCCGCGGGCGCTGCAGCATAATAAACATGAGAAAAGTTAATACAAATAGAAAATTGAGAAGGAAAATGAGAATTAGCTCAAAAATTGACGGAGATCAAAAAACTCCAAGAATTGTAGTTTTCAGATCAAATCGATATATTTATGCGCAGGCAATTGATGATGTGTCTCAAAAGACGATTGCTTCATTCTCGAGTTTGGCTTTTAAAAAAGCTGGGTCAAAAGAAAAACTAAAAAAGTCTGAAGAAGCTAAAAAAATTGGCTTAGAACTGGCCTTAATTTTGAAGGAAAAAAAGATAAATAAAGGAGTCTTTGATCGAAGTCTATATGCATATGCCGGTCGAGTCAAGGCATTATGTGAAGGCTTGAGAGAGGGAGGGATAATCATATGATGGAACAAAGAAAAAAAGACAGTCAAGGTGTGGAAGAAAAAGTTTTGTTAATAAAGCGCGTTTCTAAAAAAACGAGCGGTGGTAATTACGTTACTTTTTCAGCATTAGTTGCAGTAGGAGATAAAAACGGTAAGGTTGGAGTTGGTATCGGCCGTGGACTTGAAGTGCCACCTGCCATTCAAAAAGCGATCAGTTATGCAAGAAAGCACATGATTGAAGTACCGAGAAAGGGTAAAACAATAACACACCAAATAAAATTAAAATATAAAGCGGCTTATATATTATTAAAGCCGGCACCGGAAGGAACTGGACTTAAGGTTGGAAGCGTCACCAGAGTTTTGCTTGACCTTGCTGGAATTGAAAATGCCTCAGGGAAGATAATTAAGTCACGAAATCAGGTTGTTAACACTTATGCAATAATGAAAGCGTTAAGTTTACTTAGAAAGGCGAAATAAAATATGAATTTTTTATCTAACTTACCAAAAATCATCATTAAAAAGAAAAAGCGACTCGGACGAGGACTTGCCAGTAATAAAGGCGGTAAGTCAGGACGAGGTACAACTCGACATCAAAAAGCGCGAGAAAATATCCCTCTTCATTTTGAGGGAGGTCAAGGTCGGATGGTAAAAAAATACCCACTTTTAAGAGGAAAAGGACGCAACAAACCCAATTCTAGTAAAACGATTGCTTTAAAGCTTTCAAAATTAAATGTGTTTGAAGATAACTCGATTGTTGATTTTAAATCAATTATCGCAAAGGGTTTAATACATGAAGAAAAAAATAAAAAAACAGCGATTAAAGTTTTGAATAGCAAAGATTTTACGAAAAAATTAACTGTCCGTCTTAGCGTTTCGAAGTCTGCAAAAACTACCATTGAAAAATTGGGAGGGAAAGTAGAAATTAAATAATCCTGATTATGTTTAAAAAAATCAGTGAGAAAATAAGCCTTCTTTTTAAAGACCCAGATGTAAAAAGAAAGATTTTTTTCACGTTGTTCATATTTTTTGCATTTAGAGTCTTTGCCTTTTTACCGGTTCCCGCGATTGACTTAGCAAAACTTAAAAGTTTATTCGCGCAAAATCAATTTCTATCACTACTTGATATTTTTTCAGGAGGAACTTTGATAAATTTTTCTGTCATGGCGTTAGGATTAAATCCTTATATCAATGCTTCAATCGTTATTCAATTACTTACGGCTATTTTTCCACAACTTGAAGCTTTATCCAAGGAGGGGGAGTATGGAAGACATAAGATAAATCAATATACGAGATTTTTAACCGTTCCCTTAACAATTGTCCAATCGATTGGAATATTTGTTTTATTAAAAAATCAGAAGATCATTGGGGTTTTATCACCAATAGAATTTTTTTCTTTTATTTTAACGATGGTCGCCGGAACTTTTATACTAGTCTGGTTTGGTGAATTGATATCAGAATTTGGCCTTGGTAATGGCATTTCACTTTTGATATTAGCGGGGATCGTTGGCCGGCTGCCGGTTGTTTTATCGCAAACAGCAGTGATCTTTAATCAGGAAATGATTTTTAATATCCTTGCCTTCATTGTTTTGGCTGTAGCTGTCATTGCCTCGATCGTCTTTATTAATGAAGCTGTAAGAAAAATTCCTGTATATTATGCTAAAAGGATTAAAGGTAACCGTCTATATCAAGGCGCAACAAATTTTCTTCCATTAAAATTAAATCAAGCAGGCGTTATCCCAATTATCTTTGCCGTATCATTTGTTCTTTTGCCACAGTTATTAGGTAATTTTTTAGTTTACGCAAAAAATCCGGCAGCAAGCGGAATTGGCCGATTCTTGGTAAGTTTTTTTTCGCCAACAGGATTCTTTTATAATTTTTTTTATTTTGTCTTGGTGGTCGCCTTTACCTATTTTTATACAATTGTTGTTTTCAATCCACAAAAAATATCAGAAGAAATTCAGAAGCACGGCGGTTTTATTCCGGGAATAAGACCGGGAGAGGCGACCAAAAAATATTTAGAAAAAATTCTTTATAGAATTACTTCGGTCGGCGCTGTATTTTTGGGTCTAGTTGCCGTCATGCCAGTTTTAGTCTCAAAAATAACAGGCCTTTCCAATTTGGTGATTGGGGGAACAGGAATCCTTATCGTTGTTTCCGTCATTCTTGAAACTTTTAAAACTGTCGAAGCACAATTAGTTATGAAAAGTTACGATAGGTTCGTTAAATAAAATTAATAATTTTTAAAATATTATGGCTAAAAAAGGTTCAAGGATACAAGTAGGATTACTTTGCGAAATCTGCAAGTCACAGAATTATGTGGTATCTAAAAATAAAGTTAATACCACCGCAGGTTTGAAATTAAATAAATATTGCCGAAAATGCAAGAAGCATACATCTCATAAAGAAACAAAAAAATTAGATTAATAATATGAAATTAGTTTTAATTGGTATTCAAGGTTCAGGAAAATCGACTCAGGGAAATATGCTATCGAAACAGTTTAATATTCCTTATTTGTCGACTGGCCATATTTTCAGACAACTGGCGAAAGAAAAAACTCAGTTGGGACGTTATATAAAGGAAACAATGAATGCTGGACTTCTCATACCTGACGAGAAGACGATTGAAATAGTTAATAGCTACTTGAAGCGTGAAGAATATAAAAAAGGATACATCTTAGATGGCTTTCCTCGTACGATTACTCAGGCAAAAGAATTTTCCAACAATGTTGATAAAGTAATCTATTTAGAGATACCTGATAAGGAAGCCATATATAGACTAGTCTACAGAGCTTCTGAAAATGTTAGACAAGATGAGACGATTCCGGCGATTAAAAAAAGAATTGAGTCCTTCAAAAAATTTACCATACCGGTTCTTAATTATTATCGGTCCGAAAAAAAACTAATTGAAATTGAAGGCACTCAAACGATTGAATTAGTCAATCAAGAGATCTTGAAAAGCCTTGGGAAACAGTTAATAAAAAACAAAGTTGAAAATTGGAAACTTAATAATAAAAAACTTATCGCGATTGTTGGACTACCTGGGGTTGGCAAGACAGATGCAACAAAATTTTTTCAAAACAAAGGATTGCCGACAATTTCATTTGGCGAAGCAATAAATGAATATATTGAAAAAAAACACTTACAACACGTCGAAGAGAATCATAAAATGGTCAGACTAGAGCTTAGAAAAAAGTATGGTATGGAAGCACTAGCGGTCATTAACGAAAAGAAAATAAGAAACGTATTAAAAGAGAGTATGGTTGTAATTATTGATGGATTAAGATCATGGGAAGAATATATATACTTAAAAAAATCATTACCAGAAGTAAAAATATACATTGTTGCCATTTATGCTGACAAACGATTAAGATGGGAAAGATCAATTAGTAGAACTCATAGAAATAAACTTTATGGTGAAGAAAGAGATTTGGATGAATTGATTGGTATTAATATGGCGCCAACGATTGCATATGCCGACCATCTGTTAAAAAATAATTTTTCTATAGAAGATTTTCACGATAAATTAGATGAAGTTTATAGAACTATTTATTATTTAGAATGATTAATTATAAAAGCGAAGGCGAAATTGAGATTATGCGTCAAGGTGGAGCAAAGCTGAAGAAAGTTATATCAGCACTGGATGCACTTTTAAAACCCGGGGTAACGACACTTGAAATTGACACTTATGCGCTTACACTTATTAAAAATGAAGGTGGTGAGTCGTCTTTCAACAAGGTTAGTGGTTACGATTTCAGCACGTGCTTGCCAGTAAACGAACAAATAGTACATACAAGACCATCAAATCGAGTTTTGAAAGATGGAGACGTTTTTACACTTGATATCGGAATGTATTATAAAGGGTATCATACTGACTTTGCAAAGACGGTTGTTATAGGGAATAAAAAAGATGATAAAGTAAAAAAATTTCTTGAAGTGGGAAAGCTAGCATTAGAAAAATCAATATCACAGGCGAAGTACGGTAATAGGCTTGGAGATATTTCAAAGGTAATCGAGACGGAGATATATAAGAACGGCTATTTTATTATAAAAGAATTAACCGGGCATGGAATTGGTAAAGATTTGCACGAAGAGCCTTATGTTTTTGGCTATCTTGAAAAACCGGTCGAGAAGACTCTTTTGATTAAGTCAGGACTCACGATCGCAATAGAAGTAATTTATGCTATGGGAACTGAAAAAATGAAGCATGAACCAGGAGATGACTGGTCGATAATTACGGATGATTCCAGTTTATCAGGATGCTTTGAACATACGATTGCAGTTACCAATTCAAACACTTTGATTTTAACATAATTTTGCCCATACATTTTTGTCGAAATTATGTTAAAATATTAGGTTTATGAAGGATAATGTAGTTGTTGTAGAAGGTGAAGTAATAGAGAATTTACCAAATACACTTTTCAAAGTTAAATTATTTAATTCAGAAAAGGTGATTCTTTGCTACCTGTCAGGAAAAATGAGAAAGAACTATATTAAAATTCTTCCTGGGGATAAAGTAAGGGCAGAAGTGACCCCTTATGATTTAAATCGAGGGAGAATTGTATATCGAATATAAAAAATATGAAAGTAAGATCATCAACTAAAAAAATTTGTCCAAAATGTAAGTCTGTTAAGAGAAAAGGACGAGTTTATATTGTTTGCTCTAACCCAAAGCACAAGCAAAAGCAGGGTTAATTAAAATTTGAAACTTAGAAATATATGGCGAGATTGATGGGAATTACGCTACCTGATGACAAAAGGATTGATTATTCCTTAACCATTCTATATGGGATTGGTTGGGGTAATGTCGGTCAAGTACTAACCCAGGCTAACGTCTCTCCTTCAAAAAGAGTCAAAGAACTTACTGAAGACGAACTAAAGAAAATCACCGAAGTAGTTGAAAAAAACTATAAAGTTGAGGGAGATTTAAGGGAAGTTTTGACTGAAAATATCAAAAGATTAAAGGAAATTGGAAGCTATCGAGGCTCTCGACATATGAAAGGCCTGCCTTCACGAGGTCAAAGGACTAAGTCTAATGCCCGTACAAAAAGAGGTAAGCGTAAGACAGTCGGAGCTTTGAGGAAAGAGGCTTGGGCAAAGCTTGAATCAGGAAAAACAGCCGATGCCGTGAAAGAAAAAACAAAGTAATAATTTTTAATTTATATGGCAAAACAAAAAACACAAAGAAATGTTGAAAAAGGAAGAATTTATATTACCTCAACGTTTAATAACACAATGGTCACCGTGACTGATGAAAAAGGAAATCCAATCGCAACTGGAAGTTGCGGTATGCATGGATTCACGGGAACCAGAAAATCAACCCCTCACGCATCAACCGTAACAACTGATGCTACACTACGTAAAGCAGTCGAACAATTTGGATTTAAATTTGCTGATATTTTTGTCAAGGGAATTGGTCCTGGCCGTGAAGCTGCCTTAAGAGTAGTTAAATCATCGCAAGTTGAAATAAATAGAATAGTTGACATTACACCTGTTCCACATAATGGAGTCAGGCCACCAAAAGTTAGAAGAGTATAAAAATATGAGATATTTAGGACCAAAAAACAGAATTTCAAGGCGTGAAGGAGTCGATTTAGGATTAAAGACTCCAGGAAGTAAATCACATGCAAGATTACTTAAAAAGTTAAATGTCCCTCCTGGCCAACATGCAGGAAGGTCAAGAAGAAAAGTCTCAGAAAGAGGAGTCCAATTAAGGGAAAAACAAAAACTAAGATTCACATTTGGAGTATCTGAAAGACAATTAAAAAATTATTTTATTAAAGCAAGTGAAAGAAAAGGAAATACAGGATTATATCTATGTCAGTATTTAGAGAAAAGACTGGATAACGCAGTTTACCGACTTGGTTTTGCCCCAACACGGGCAGCGGGCCGGCAACTTATTTCACATGGACATATGACAGTTAATGGTCGCAAGGTTTCCGTTGCCTCTTTTCAATTAAAGACAGGAGACAAGATAAGCTTTTCAAACGAAAAAACAATTAAGATTCCGTATATTGAGAAATCAATTGCAAATAAAGACTTAATTATTCCTCCTTGGTTCGAAAAAAAAGCCATTGTTGGAAAATTAATTTCAGAGCCTGACAGTGAGGAAATCATGAAGCAAATTAATTTAAGATTGATTATTGAATTTTATTCCCGATAATTAATAGTTTTATTTATTTATATTATGTTAAGTTGCAATTACTGGAGTCAAGATTGATAATGCTCCCCATTTATTTTCAACAATTCCAGGAGTTAAAGAATCAATCCTTGATATTGTACTTAATTTAAAACAACTAAGATTCGACGTTGTAGAAGGCGGACCATACAAGATTAATATTAATATTAAAGGTGCTCAAAAAATTACGGGGGCGGATGTAACCGGTGAAATTAAACCTGTAAATAAAGACCACTACATTGGTGAAGTGAGTGATGACAAGGGCAAGATTTCGATTGAAGCAATTGTTGAAGTTGGAATCGGATATTCAAGCGTTGAAGAAAGAGAAAAAAATGAATCAGGCTATATACCAGTCGATGCGTTTTTTTCACCCATAAAAAAGGTAAATATCAAAGTTGAGGAAGCTAGAGTTGGTAGAAAAGCAAATTTTGAAAAACTTACTCTTGAGGTTACAACCGATGGTAGCGTTAAACCAGAAGTTACTGTAAAAGAGGCCTCAACTCTTCTTTCAAAATATTTTAGTTATATCTTGTCCGGTGAAGATTCACCAAAAGTAAAAACTGAAGAATCAGAAGAAGAGGAAAGAAAAGAAGCAATAGATAAAAAATTATTTGAAATAATCATTGATGAGTTAAATTTGCCATCTCGAGTCATCAATGCTCTTTTGAGAGAAAAGATTGAAACAGTTGCCGATTTGATCAAGGTCGGAAGAAATAAGCTAATGGAAATGAAAGGCGTTGGTAAAAAATCAATTCAACTAATTGAGGAAGAGCTTAAAAAAATGGGAATATCATTGGCGTAAGTTTGCATATATTTAATATGAAGCACGGATTTAAAAAATACAAATTTAGTCATGGTCAGGATTCAGATCAGATGCTTATAAGGAAGCTATTAGTTAATTTTTTAACAAATGGAAAGCTTGAATCAACGATTACTAAACTAAAAGCGCTTAAGCCATTAGTGGATAGGATAGTTACAAAAGTCAAGCGGGGTAATACGGCCGATAATAATAAATTGTTACAGCAATTCGGAAATTTAAAACCTTTAGTTAATAAGTTTGAAGCTATAAAAGAATCATTGTCAAAAGTTAACTCGGGATTTGTAAGGATTGTCAGAATTGGAGCGAGAAAAACTGACGGCGCTTTAGTCGCAAGACTTGAATGGGCATACCCGGTAATTTCAAAAGATGTAAAAAAAAGCGTAGCTAAAATTTCAGAAGTTAAGAAGGAAAAGAAAATATGAAAGTAACCCTTGCAACAAAATCATCAAAAGCAGTAAATATATTGAGAAAATGGCACTTGGTTGATGCTAAGGGTAAAATTTTGGGACGTTTGGCCCCACAGATATCAAAATTATTACAAGGTAAGCATAAATCAACCTATGCATCATATTTGGATAGCGGAGATAATGTTGTCGTTGTTAATGCAAAAGACATAGTTGTAACAGGCAGGAAAGCTGATCAAAAACGATATACACATTACTCGGGATATCCAGGAGGATTAAAAATATATAAATATGCAGAATTATTAAAAACAAATCCTACAAAAATTATAGAAAATGCCGTTTCTGGAATGTTGCCAAAAAATAAATTTAGAAGCGACAGACTTAGAAGGCTTTTTATTTATAAGGATAACAATCATAGTTATAATGAAAAGTTTGGATCTTAGAATTTAGAATTTTGAATTATTTTAAATAATATGGTAAAAAAGGAAAAAAATATACAGTATTACGAGGCAGTCGGCAGAAGAAAAAGGGCTGTTGCGAGAGTTAGACTTCATCTAGTTAATAAAGAAAAGATTGCAAGTGTCGGCGCGCTCAAGATAAAGTCAGGAGAGACCTATATAAACGGAAAACATATTGATAAATTTTTAACTTTAGCCTACGAGAGACAATTTATTAATAATCCGTTGCGTTTAACAAGTAATGAGGGTAGGTTCGCTATATCAATAAACGTCAGCGGTGGAGGTAGAAACGGCCAACTTGAGGCGATGGTGCATGGAATTTCAAGAGCTCTTGAAATAGTTGATAAAACCACCTATCGACCGATATTGAAAAAGCAAGGGATGCTTAAGAGAGATCCAAGAAAGAAAGAACGAAGGAAAGTCGGAACTGGTGGAAAAGCTCGCCGAGTTAAACAATCGCCAAAACGATAATTTGGAAACTATCCTATGATTTCTCTTTCAATTATTATTGTATCGTTTAACACCAAAGAAGTAACATCCAGATGTCTTATAAGTCTTAAAAAAAACTTTAAAAAATACCCTCTTGACTACGAAGTAATAGTGATTGATAATGGCTCAAAAGACTCAAGCTTGGAAATGATAAACAAGCAAACACAAAATTGGAGAAACCTTAAAGTAATAGACGCTAAAAAAAACTTAGGGTACGGTAAGGCAAACAATCTTGGGCTTAAAGTAAGTAAAGGAAAATACATCTTATATCTTAATTCAGATGCCATAGTGACAGAAATCAATTTTCAAGACCTAATTAGTTTTATTGAAAGAGACTCTAAGATCGGGGGTTTGACTGTCAAGGTTATTTTACAAAATGGACTTATTGATCCGGCCTCGCATCGGGGTTTTCCAACCCCCTGGGCTTCGCTTACGTACTTTTTAGGCCTAGAGAAACTATTTGGCAAAGTGTATTTACTCAATAGTCTTTTTGGAAAATATCACTTAAAAGATCGAAATTTAAAAAATATTCATGAAATCGACGTTCCAACTGGCGCTTTTTTCTTAGCGCCAAGGAAATTATTAAATAAAATAGGTGGATTTGATCAAGATTATTTTGCTTATGGAGAAGATATAGAATTAGCCTACCAAATAAAAAATTTTGGTTTTAAGATATTTTACTATCCATTGTATGAAGTTTTGCATCTTAAATCTATATCAGGTTTAAAAAAAGTAAATAGTGAGATTAGAAAAAAAACCAAGTTTCATTTCTATGATTCGATGAAGATATTTTATCGAAAACATTATGAAAATAAATATCCATGGATATTTAATAAGCTGATCTATTTAGCAATTGATTTAAAAGCAAAATTTTCGAAATGAAAAAAATCGGAATCGATGCCAGGCTTTATTCGCAAACGGGTGTTGGCACTTACTTAAAAAACCTTCTTTATTATTTGGAAAAAAAAGAATTAAAAGACGAATTTTTTTATATTTATTTG
>LBQC01000023.1:0-960 GCA_000990565.1 Candidatus Roizmanbacteria bacterium GW2011_GWA2_35_19
AAAATGGTCGGCACTTACTTATCTTTATATAGGTATCAATCAATGCTTCACCTTTATCCAAAATAGTTAAATCATTTATTTCTTTTTTAAAGTTTTCAATGACGGTTTTTGTTACTTCCAATTCTGATAAATTTCTTAATGTATTTAAATCTTCAATATTAACTTCGTTTGTAAATAAATCACTTTTTATAAATTGCTTTACCTTTCCATACAAAATATCGTATCCGCTTACCAATCTTAATTCTTTCATTATTGTCTGGGTAAAATATCCAATCACACTTTGATAGTCCGGCACAAGGTCGCTATTCATTTTAGTTTTATGGGTTATTTCACCGGTTGTTATATCTTTAAAAACTATTTCCCTTTGTTGTTCTTTTGTAAATTGTTTTAAGACTAGTTTTTTATGTTTAAATTTACTGATATTAAGTTCTGAAAGATTTTTGTATTCTCTGTAAATTCGCGGGGTCAAAACCGGTATTTCAATATCCAACTTTGCTATATCTTTTTTTACATTTTGTTGGTCTATCTCAACAATCATCGGTGTATTGGCGGTTGAATTAAGATCCATCTTTTTATATTCAAGCTGTACTCCTTCGCTTTTTATTGATTCAACAAAATCCATAAAAGCATCCGTTCCAACCACGCTAACTTTTTCAGGAATATTTGGATCAAAGTACATTCGTCTTAGGCCTCTTCCCAAAGTTTGTTCCGGTAAAATTTGTGCTTTTGAAGAATATGCCCGTAGTCCAACAATCGTTGTTACGTTTCTTACATCCCAACCCTCCTTCAACATTAAAACCGAAACAATCGCTTTGTATTTATTATCTGCCTTATCTATCTCATTGGCGGCTTTTCTTAAAATTTCTAACTCCTCTTTTGTTTTTCCGGTTATATTTTCCGAAATCTCTCCATTATTTTTTGTATGAATTGTTAGAACTGCTCCTTTCAAATCTTGATAAT
>LBQC01000023.1:969-17580 GCA_000990565.1 Candidatus Roizmanbacteria bacterium GW2011_GWA2_35_19
CCATTCGAGATATCCAAGCTCTAAATAATCTTCATATTTTTCACTGTATTTCGAACTTTTCTTTTCAACTAATTTTGCCCGACTGGCGGAATCGGGAAGGACCGGGTGTTTAACAACATCTTGATAAATTGCTTCAACCAGTGGATAATCGCTTACGGTCTGGACAAATATTGAACCGTTATTATGTTTAGGTGTGGCGGTGACATCGACTTGTAAAGCCAGTTGCCCGCCTTTCATTTTTAAACGATTATGAATATCTTCTAATGATTTAAACCAAGCCATTTTTTCATCATGGATATGGTGGGCTTCATCGTTTAAAATAACCAATTCATCAATATCGCGAATAATCTGTCCTAAGTCAACCAACGACTCATTGGTTTTCGTCACTGGTTTATTGCCTAAAAAATAATTAGACAAATCATCGTCCTCAAAAGATGCTTTTTTATTGGTATTGTCATAGACTCGGTGAATGTTGGTCAAAAAAATATTTCCGGTTTTTCTTACAATTCCTATTTGATCTTGAATATGAAGAGTCAGTTGAAAATCACTTTTCCAATCTTGACCCTCATATCCATTTTCAGGAATAATAGGATCAGACGAGAATATTTTTAGTCCTTCAAAGTCAGTTCGCAGTCGATCAAGGACAATTATATTTGGAGCAATTATAAGAAAGTTTTGAGCTAAGGTTGAATCTTCTTCGTATTGTTTATGGAAATAACACCATGCTAAAATAAGACTCAAAACTTTTGTCTTACCACTTCCGGTTGCCATTTTTATAATAAATCTTTTCCATGTTTCATCAAACATCGCCGGTGAAACTCGACCGGTTGCGTCATATCTGATAAGGTCATATTTGTCTTTAATTTTTATAACTTCAAAAAGATAAATTATTGTTTCAACGGCTTCACGCTGAGCAAAGTAATATTGAAATTCTGGTCTTTGTTTTTTAAACCACCATTCAAGTAAAGCTTTTGAAGTATTACTTGCGCCTTCATAATTACTATCCCTCCATTCTTTTATTTTTTTTCGAAGTTCAGTGACTAACGGTGGCAATAGATTTTGAATCTTTTCAGTTCTCAGTTCTTCATCTCCAGGAAACCATCTAATTGATGGATCAAGTATTTCGTAAGGCGATTTTGGAAAATCATTATGCAATGCCATATTGTATATTTGCAAATGAACAAATACTAATTAGATTGTCTATATGCTCTGTATCATAGAATTACCCTCCCATTCGCTCATCTCTTGCGAATGATTTATTAAGTTTCTTTGGTATCTCAACTCCAACTTTTTTGTAATACGTTTCGCCTCTAAAACCGCTTTCTACTTTATCCAATAAGTTCTTGTTGACCCAAAGCTTAAAAAGCTTAGATACTTTATATGCATCAACAATACCGGTAATTTGACGAGCGTTTTTATTTGTAATTTTGTAGTTGTTATCTAAATATTTGCTTACTGTGTCCCAATATTCAATTTTTACAAGATTAAATAAAAATAAAAGTACAGAATTTGGACGTAATGAAGCTGGCATATATAAAGGTTCGTAAAGATTACTTTTGGCCATAACTTTAAACATACGATCAACTCCTTCTCCAATATCAAGATTTGGTGCAAATTTAAATCGATTCAAAGTACGTAGAATTAGTGGATTTCTTGCGAACCTTTCATAACGGATATTATTGGTGGTGATATGGCCAGGATAACTACCTGGGCTTTCTATCTCGATTCTGTCATCAAAAAAGCGGATTTGTATATCATTTTGAATAAAATAGTTTCTATGAATAACTGCATTAGTAATTGCTTCTTGAAAGGCCCATTCTGGAACCATAAGAGATGGCTGAAAAGTTGCCCCTACTAATTTTGGTGGAGAATTTTGGACTGCACTTTTAAAATATTCGAGAGTTTTTTGAACCAAATAAAGTAAAGGTCCTTCGATAGTAAATGGTCGACGAACAAAGTTTGATTCACCTGAATGCGTGGGTTTTGTGCCATAATAATGAGAAATCTTAATACTGCATTTATTTCCTAAAATAACCGCAGGATTCTTTCCAAATAAAAGCACTCCTGCCTTAGTTAATTCATAATTGTCGTTTTTTTTAACTGCAAGACCATTATCTTTTAGAAATAGCCATATTTCTTGCTCCTTACTTGAAGTATCCTCTTGATATCTTCTTATTAGATCAATATCTAATTCATCTAAGCTAGTTTTTCCAGACGTTTCGCTTTCAAAATGAATTGATCCTTTATCATATTTTAATCTTGTTATTTCGCTTGCTCCAATCTTAACATTTTGTCTTCCTTTTCTAACGAATGTATCTCCTTTTTTCAAAGAGTGAACGTCATTACTCTTTTTAATATTTATAACTATTAGTTTATCTTTTTGTTTATTAGTATTTTCGATTTCTATTTCAAAATGACTAAATTGTATATTCGAAGGATCAATCTCTTTATCAATAAGTTTTAAAAATTCAGAGACGTTATCAGGATTTTCACTTATACCAACGAGCCTATTCAAATCTTTTTCTTTTTCTGGGTCTTCAAGACCAAGAACAATGAGACCGCCATCGCTATTCGCAAATGCTACTGCCGTTTCAAGAAGTTTTGATGGTAAAATAGCAGCACGTTTACACTCAAAAGTCTGCCACTCTTGATTTTCTAGTAATATTTTTAATATTTCTTTATCTGTCATAGTTATTTTGGAAAATTTTTATGTGATGTTATAATTTTTTACAATTGAAACAATAATTTTATTGAATTCATCAAAGTTTTGTTTTATTTGGATTAAGTGTTCTGTCATTTTTTTGTCAAAAATAGCATCTACTATGTAGTGAGTTATTTTAATCCTATGAACATTAAATTTATTTAATATATCGATTAATTTTTCTTTTTCATAGAAATTAATTTTTTTTGAATTTAATAAATTTATTTTTCCTCCAAGGGCTTTTTTTTCAAATTCATTGGTTTGAATATTAATTTTTAGATTTCTCACCATGAAACATAAAAGGTACTCAATTAAATTAAAATAAATTAAGATTGCCGCAGTTCTGCTAGATAAATCATTTTTTTCATACATAAAATCTGCCAAATTCATTATGCTCGCAACTATTTTTGCCTTTTCTAAATAAATTTCAGAATTTTTTTTATTACTATTCATATATTTACCTCAATAACTTTCATCGTATCATTACCAAAAATGTCAACGACTTTAATGGCTATCTTATATCTTCCTTTTCCTGGGTATTCATGTGAAACAGTTTTTAATTCTATATTCCTGTCTTTTTTGGTTCGGAAAGACTGCCATTCGTTTTCAAAGATATAATCTCCGGTCCATATTTCTTCAACTTCTTTATTATTATCTTTTTTTCTTCTTATTGTTTCTTTTTTGCTTTCATAATTAAAATCAACAGACCAATAATCAATCCAGTCTGTCCATTTTTTAGTTAATATTTCACTATTTACAATTCCGTCTTTATCTTTTGTCACTTTTATTATCTTTCCATTTTCCACAATTATTTTATTACTTCCGTTTTTAAGTTGTTCAACAACATTGGCGATTGTGTCTTGGTTATAAAATACGGAGAAATCTATGAGTTCTACACTGGCCGATTTTCCTTTGATATATGGTTTTACTTCAATATAGGAGACATCATAAAAGACTACCTGGTTTTTTTCTATAGCCCGTTTGTCAAAGACATCGCGAGGAATATATTTTAGTGATAGATCAACACCTTTTTCTTTTGCTTCGTCAACTACATTTGGTACCAATCCCATTTCAAATTCAAATCCTAAAACATCTACTTTAGTTATGAATTTTGCGATACATTCAGTTAATACTTCATGAATAAAGTTTCTTGTTACTGGTAAATTTATTGGCCCAATCGCGACTAATCTCGCTGATTTTTTTCCGTGAAATATTTTGAATCCAGAAGTTGGTTCTGCTTTATATGCTTTCAAGATTAATTTAACAAAATCCTTTTCCTTTTCTTCCAATTGCTTATTCTTATCTTCTTCTCGTAAATTTGGATTAACTCCGATGTAATGTTGCCTTTCATATTTACCGAGATTTAATATTTCAAAAGCACGATAGTTTTTTTTGTTATTTTTCAATTCTCTTTGAACATTAATTAGTCGCTTTCGTGACGTATTGATAGCAAACTTCCCGAGATCTGACATAATCCATTTTCGGTTTAATTTTTCCGCTACTGCTCCGGTTGTTCCCGACCCGCAAAAAAAATCGCAAATAATATCGTCTTCGTTGGATGAAGCATTGATTATTCTTTCAATAAGTGATTCAGGTTTTTGTGTAGGATAATCCGCATTTTCTAATGATCCTCCTTGTACTGGTGAAATATCCATCCAAAGATCTTGTAAGGGTACTCCTGGTGACTCGTCGATATAACGTATTTTTTGTGGAACTGTTCCTGGTTTGATTTGAATTATTTTACCTTCTTCATATAATTTCTTCATCTTTTCTTTAGAATAGACCCAATATCTTGAAATGCCAAGAAATTCGTAGAAAGGATTTCCTTTAGCTCCTCCTCCAGGTCCTAATAAAGATACTAGTCGATACTTTTTTCCATTTTTGCCGGTATATTTATAAAAGTCCTTGATATATTTTTCGGAATAGTCTGTATAAACGGTGTTTAATTTAAATTTTTCAGACTTTTTATAGAACAAAATATAATCGTGAAGTCTTCCGAAGTGATTAGCTCCCTGTCCAGTATCAGAATGCGAAAATGTCCTCTTCCATACAATTTGATTGACAAAATTATTTTTATCGAATATTTCGTCTAAAATTAGTTTCAAATAAGCACTTACTCGATAATCACACTGAACAAAAATACTTCCATCTTGGGATAATAAATCTTTCATTAGTATTAATCGTTCATAAAGCATTGTGATAAAACTATCCGCTCCCTTTCCCCAGGTATCGCGGTAGGCTAATTCTTCGAGGACTGATGGTTGTTTATGAAGTTGCTCATCACCAATTTCAATATCCATAGAAAAATCGGCTCCGACGTCAAAAGGAGGATCGATATAAATAAGTTTTATTCCACCTTGTGCTTCTATCTCTTCCCTAAGCGGGCCATTTTTGAGGCTTGAAAGAATTAGCTTATTATCTCCCCAAATAAGTTTGTTTGTCCAGCCTTTAATCTGACGTCCTCGCTCATCATAATCAAAAAGACCCATTTGAAGTTTTACGTCTTTTTCCGCTCTTGGCTCATCGATATGTTCAATTGTTTGAAATGGCAGAACGATATTTGTTACTTCATTTGATTTGTCATTCCAGACCAATTCTACTTCACGCTTATCTTCAAAAAGCAAAAAACGATATTTGTCCGGAAGAGGTATTCCTGATTCTAAATATTTTCTGATATCTCTAATTTCGTTATCAGTCTGCAGAAACGAGAGCTCCTCGTTCAGTTTCCTGCAAGGGTCATATGCCGAAAGGTGTATGGGCGTAAGCCGATTGACGAGGAGCTTTGTTTGTTATATAGACCTATGGCAAGAAATCTGAAAAGATATTATCAGGCCTGGGAACTTCGTCAACAAGGATTAATCTTCAAGGATATTGGAAAAATAATGGGAATAACCGGAAGTCGTGCCGCTGTCTTATCTAATTTTGTTGATTTTAAAATTGAGTATAAAAAAGAAAGAAGAATAAGTAATGAATTGAAAGAGTTAGTTGAAAAATATAAGAAGATGAATAATTAGATAAACTATAAATAATTTATCTGTATCGTTATGAAAATTATTTTATTTAAGAGGAGTTGCCCGTGTTGGAGTAGCAACGACGGTAGATTTCCCTGCAGGTGGTAAATGATCAACAACTTTCACCGTTTGATCCCCTTGCAATCCCATTCTTTCAGCGCTTTTTATTATAGCTTCTGTTCCTTTAATGATCGGATCTCCACCAGTTTTCTTTGCTTCTGCCATAGCTTCTAAACCTTCAAGTGCGGCCATGTCTTGCTTCATTTTAAGCCATGCTTCTTGACTCATTCCCTTGGGTGGCCTATCGTTTAAAGGAAGATTATCTGATTGATCAGTTTCTCCAATTCCTTCTGCTCCTTGTTCTAACATAAAATTATTATAACAAAATTTATTTATGAATAGTCAAACACAAAAATAAAATATAAAAACCTTTATCAAATGAATTGAAATTATAAAAAAAGCCGTTCCAAAACTGGGGAGGTTTGAAAACCGCCGGAGCGAAGCGGAGGCGGGATAAGCCCGAGCGGTTTATCCTCCGAAGTCTTGACGAAGGAGGAATCCCGACGCCCGAGCGATTAGCGAGGGCGTTGTGGTGTTTGAAAGTCTGGCCGGCAGACAGAAAGGCTAGCTGGTTAGTTGGGTTGGTCGGGTGTCCGATTATACAACTTCCTAAGAACCTATTTTATCAAAAATAATTAGACCGAACAATTGAGCTTTTCTTGGTAACGATTGCGACACTTCGCTTTGTTTTTTGCGACATGACGAGCTTCAAATATGGGGGCTGAGGACTGTGGGAGCGTTGACGATCAGAGCTGATGGATTAGGAACTTCAAGCTTTCAACCAACCAGTCAACCAGCCTGACAATCAAACTCCCAACCAACCGACTGGCCATTCTGTCAGCCGGCCAAACTTTCAAACACAACACGCCCTCGCTAATCGCTCGGGCATCTCCGCCTCCCTCAGTCGGTCGGCGGAAACAAAGGTATTATTATAGTCGCTTGCCCAACTCGACTCCCACAAGTTCTAAAGATATCAGCCCTCGCTCCCGCCCGACTGAGTCGGGATCCGCTCGGGCTTATCCCGCCTCCGCTCCGCTCCGGCGGTTTTCAAACCTCCCCAGTTTTGGGAACGGCAGGAAGACAGGGGAAGGAAAGCAGGGTAGAAGAATTGGGCGACTGACCAGGCAGTCGCCCTTTGACCGGAAATTCCTCAACCGGTCAAGTCAAAGAAATTTTAATTTCGGTCATCTTTCTCTGTCGTTCGGTTCACAGTTATATCCAGTTCCCTCTCTCTGTCGAAAGACTCCCTTTATAAAACAAAGGTTGGGGAAACTGGGGAATAAGGAATCTGTTCGAAAGAAAATGCCCGTCCCTAAATCTTAAGTAACCTTGGGGGAATACTTGAAGAAGTTTGGTTCTATCTTTCTCTCTCAGTTGATTTGGGATATCAAACCAAAAAGGTAATTCTAATCCAAATCAACTCAGAGAGATATGGGATAGTTTGTTTCTGTAGTTGGGTAGATAAAAGGTTATCGGGACTCGCCCCACTGCGGGTGGGAAACCCCGCAGGCGAGCGGCATTTTCAGATCGACCAATTTTAATCTTCTCTTCCTCTGTCTCCCTCTCTTCTTCCAGCAAGACGAGAGGGAGGACTTGTCTGTTAACCGCTTGTGTGTTCCGGTCGGTTATACTTCATTTTGCTTTCTTATAATTGATCCGACCGGTTCAAGTTGAAAAATCAAAATCAAAAGGTGTAGAATAAAAGCATCTTATGAAAATAATCCGTAAGATTACTTCGTCAGGTAAATACTCAAAAGTAATTACTATTCCTCGTGAATTCTTGAAAGCTTTAAGCTGGAGACAAAACCAAAACCTAGAATTTGAATTAGACGAGAGAGGAAAGAAGATTATTATTAAAGATTCAAAAGACAAATGAAAAACAAAGCCTTATCCTATATAGTAGTTTTCGTTCTTGTACTCATATCTTTTTTTGGTGGAAGCTACTTTGAAAAGCAAAAAATTAAAACCCAATCCTCTGTATCCTCAGATGCTTTAGTTAATGCTATTCCAATAACTGTTATCGAGGTTAGCGATGGTGACACTTTTAAATTAAGCAGTGGTCAAACGTTTAGACTTTACGGAGTCAACGCTCCCGAAGTTAAAGAACTTTTTTTTGAAGAAGCAAAAGCATTTACTCAAAATTTGGTTTTAAATAAAGAAATCAGTTTTGAACAGGAAGAAAATTACAAAATAGATAAGTTTAGTAGAACTTTAGGTTATGTATTTATAGACGGAGTTAATCTTAACATTGAGTTAGTGAAAAATGGTCTAGCAAGAGTTGTCCTATATGAGAAAAGAGCAAAGATAAAATATCAGGATGAATTGTTATCTGCGGAAAAAACTGCAAAAGAATTGAGGTTGGGGATTTGGAAAAAATAAAATCAAATTTTAAAGATTATACTTCTGGTGTTGGGCTATATAAATTCTTTTGAAAATTAAAAAAGGTTGCTCTTATTTTTTCTACTCCTCCAAGAATAGTTTCTGCATCAGAAATTGCATGATATTTTAAATTTAGAAGTATTGGCAACTTTTCTTCATCAAGTTCTTCAACTCCTTTTTCAACATAATTTTCGAGAACAAATCTAATAAACGTTTTTTCTTTCTCATCTAAGCTTTCAAAGATAATATTTTTATTTTGTTCAACTCTCTTTTCCCTTGTGATCGGTTTGGTTGCAAAAGAAATATATGACAAAACATCATATAAATCACTGTCTTGCGCATTTATTAATTTTTGTAAAGTTTCCAGTTCATCAATCCCATATCCTGCTTCAGCAATTTTTACTAAGAATGCTTTTCGTGTAATTGGGTTTGACCAAATTTTTTGCAACTCTTCTTCGCTCTTGAAAAACTCGGGCAAAGTACCAAAAATATTATGTAAAAACTCTTCTGATGAAATTGGTTTACCGTCAGCACTCCAGAAAGAAGTCGAAATCATATGTTGAATTTCCCTTTCTTTTCCATCGGCCAGTTTTATTTTAATCTTTTTATTTTTCTCTTCAGTTTCTCCATGAATTGGTGGATCATAAATCACAGTTGGTTCTCTGACAAACATCTTTTTATTTTTGTCTTCCTCTTTAATTAGTTCAATCGGTTCACCATCCCACTCTGGATCGGAAAAATGTTTATAAGCGTCAACAAAATCTATAATCGTAAAATATTCTTTGCCATCGAAAAGCCTAGTTCCCCGGCCAATGATTTGTTTAAATTCAATCATGGTATTAATTGATCGCATCAAAACAATATTGCGAATATTTCTAGCATCAACTCCTGTTGAAAGTTTTTGAGATGTTGTCAAAATTGTAGGAATAGTTTTTTCATTATCCTGAAACTCTCGTAAATACTGATCTCCACGAGCGCCGTCATTTGCCGTTACTCTAACACAATAAAAAGGATTGGGATTTTTTTTAAATTTATTTACCAAATCTCGTACTAAAAGTGCGTGTCCTTGATTGGCACAAAAAATAATTGTTTTCTCGTTTTCATTAATTTCTTCTAAGATTACTTTTACTCGTTTGGCTTCACGTTCTTCAATCTCAATCGTTCTATTAAAATCCGGTTCGGTATAAATTTTTCCTTCTTCAACTTCGCCTTCAATAATTTGGTCGTCAGAAGTATAGATGTAATCATCAAGAGTTGTCTTGATTCTTTTTACTTTAAATGGTGTAAGGAATCCATCATTAACTCCCTCTTTTAGAGAATAAATATAAACTGGTTCGCCAAAATATTTATAAGTATCAATATTATCTTTTCTTTTTGGAGTAGCTGTCAAACCAAGTTGGACAGCTGGAGAAAAATATTCTAAAATCCCTCGCCAATTACCTTCGTCGTTTGCTCCACCTCGATGACATTCATCAACGATGATAAAATCAAAAAAATCCTTTGGATAGTCGCCATAGTAAGAAGTATTGTTTGTCCCGCTCATGAAAGTCTGAAAGATAGTAAAAAAGACACTGCCATTGGTTGGAACATTCCCTTTTTTTCGAATATCTAATGGATTGATACGAACAAGTGCATCTTCTGGAAATGGAGAAAAAGAATTAAAAGCCTGGTCTGCTAAAATATTTCTGTCGGCCAAGAATAAAATCCTTGGTTGTCTAACTCCGTCACGTTTTAAATTCCATCTGGCTTGAAAAAGTTTCCAGGCAATTTGAAAAGCGATAAAAGTTTTTCCCGTTCCGGTTGCCAAAGTCAAAAGGATTCTTTGTCTATTTTCAGCAATTACGCTAAGCGTGTTATTAACGGCAATTTCTTGATAGTAGCGCATCTTCTTGGTTCCGCCAATATCCTCATATGGAATTGCGGAAAATTTTTCTTTCCATTCGTTTTGATCTGAAAAAACTTTATTCCATAATTCAACAGGCGTTGGAAAGTTTAGGATACCTTCTTCTTTGCCTGTTTCCATATCGACCTGATAGATTTCTTTTCCGTTTGTTGAATAAGCAAATTGAATTTGAAGTTTAGTCGAATAATCTTTTGCTTGTCCGAGTCCTTCGGTCTTTGAAGATTCTAATTTCTTCGCTTCAATGACAGCAAGTTTTTGATTTTTATAAACAAGAATATAGTCGGCTATTTCTGGTTTAGATCTTGTACCACCAACTTGAATACGACCCTCAGTAATTCGATATTCCCGTAAGATTTTTGATCCTTCAATTTCACCCCACCCACTTGCCTTAAGTTTTGGATCTATATATTCAGCTCTAGTTTCTGACTCGTTCATATTTATTATTATAACTCTCCATCAAACGCTTTTTTTAGTATCGACTTTTTCAGTTCCTTTAAATCTGCTAATTTTTGTTTATAAATTTCCCCTAATTTCTTTGTCTTCTCCGAAAGCAGATCAAGTTTTTTGACAATTGATTTTTGGTTTGAAAGTGGTGGAAGAGGAATAACTAGAGACGATAGAGCCACTTGATTCAAACTTTTAATATTTATCCCTGTTCCGCTTTCAATAAGTTGCTTCTTAGCTATTTGAGATTTTAAATAATGACATAAATATATGGGATAAATATCCTCTGAATTCAGTCTGATTCTTATTGTAAAACCTGAATGAGAAAACTTGCCAATGACATTTCCTGCTATAAGAGTTCTTCCTATAAGTTCTGGATTACCATTAGAACGTACAGCCAAAATGTCACCTTGTTTCAAAAAATCTATTTTATTTAATTTTCCATCAATTGTTACTGACTTTAAATTTTCAAATGGAATCCAGAAACTTTTCTGAAAATCTTTTACGCCTACTATTTTTATTACTTCCCCCTTACTTCCTTTTGTAAAATTCATTCCATTTCTAAAAACGGCAACTTCCCCCAATTTTTTTTGCTCCCAACCCTTGCCTGAATGCGTAAATATATTCTGTAAATATGATTCAAAAAGATCTTTAGTGTTTTGTAAATTCTTTTCCGTATTTTCTTTTGTTTTTGCCAACTCTCCAAAAAGCATATCTATTTTTTTTACAATCCTATGTTGTGTGGAAAGAGGTAAAAATGGCATTTCGATTTCTTTTACATCAGAGTTTTTTATTCCTCCCATAATTCCATCTCCTGCATAAAGATTTTTCAATTTTTGAAATTTGTCTGAAATAACAAAATGAAATAGAAACCTACTATCTATTAACTTGTTTGGTCTTAAAAAGCAAAAACCTGTAGAAAAAATTGACCCACTTAAGTCTTGATCAATCATTAATACTTTATTCGTAAATTTCATTTTAGCGAAACCTACATCGCCTGCCTTTGGATAACTATTGGCGCGACTAGGTTTTTCTTTATATGTTATTTTCTCAGGTAAATAAAATTTATCATTATTTATTGAGCCGGTAGAAAAATATTTTTTTTCTCCCACATATTCAGGAACGGAATCTTTTACAATTTCGCAAATTTCTCCTAGTTTTTTTGTTTGCCAGTTAGTTTTCATACTTTATTTATTCTTTTTCTTTCATACATTTGACCGTACCAAGTTTTTTGTTTAATATACTCAAGTACGCTTTGTAACTCTTTAAATACTTTTTCGTTGAGTGTCAAACCATCTTTTGCCTCCTTAATCACTTCATTTATTCCTTTAATACTTGTAAACAAATAGTGGGTAAAACGAATTCTATCTTCATTTAACTTCTCAATA
The DNA here is from genome assembly GCA_000990565.1 of Candidatus Roizmanbacteria bacterium GW2011_GWA2_35_19. GTDB lineage: Bacteria > Patescibacteriota > Microgenomatia > UBA1406 > GWC2-37-13 > GWC2-37-13. The sequence goes on from LBQC01000023.1 coordinate 12,856, forward strand.
AGAGGCTTAAGATTTTTAAGAAAATCTGACTCATATTTATATAATTCTCTGTAAAGTTGTCCTAAAGTAAATTTATATAATTCTTCTGTTTGTTTTTTTCCAACGAATTTAATAATGTCTGGATTAGTATCAACAACTAACTTCAATTCTTGAAGTAAATCTATTAATTGGAATTCTATAAATTGTGTTTCTAAAAGAAAAGCTAATATTTTATATCTATTGTTATTATTTTTTTTAAGTTTTTCAATATCTTCCAAAAATATGTGATTTTTCTCTAACCAACCTCTAAAAGGCTCCTTATGTTTTTCTAATGGAATATTTTTTACACTTATTATAATTTGATCATATAATTCACGATATTTTTTCGTTTTCTCATCCAGATTATTACTGTTAGTTATTTTCATTTTATAAATTCCTTAATTTTTAACGTTCTGGTATTTTTGTACTCAATTTATTTATTCTAAAATTTAAACGAGTTTTTGTATTTGCTAATTCATACGTTTATTTGATAACATCTGTATATCTAAAATCATCACCTGATAACCTAGTCTTTCCGAGTAAATCATTTCTCATTTCTAAAACGATATTACCAACTGTTTCTCGTCCTTTTTTGGGATTCGGATCTTTGCCTTTTGATTCAATAACCAGTTTCACCATTTCATTTATTGCTTTTACAACTCCGTCTGAAGAATATAGCCAAGATTTGTATTGTTCTTCAAAAAATCTTTTCTTTATTTCACCAGAAGTTGTTTTTCCAACAAATCCTTGTAATAAAATTAGCAAATTAGAATATTTTTCTTCCTTGAATTTTAAAATTGCCTCATTTCTTTTAGATTTATTCGTAAAATAATAAGTAAGGTAAGAGCCAATAATAGCTGTTAAAATCGGTAATAAAAATATTATTAAACTATTTTCCATATTTTTTTGTTTGATAGGTCATATAAGTTCTTCGATAAATGGATATTTATATTTTAAAAATTCTAATTTAAAACATTTTATCTCGTTTATTTTTATATTTAATTTTTTAATATAGTATTTAAAAATTTTAATAAAAGCACTTTTAGCAGAATTTGGACTTAAAAAATATTCTTCCTGTTGAGGTTCCGGGTATCGAAGCAATCCGTTTTTTAATAAGGGAAGAATTGTTTTTAATATCATTAACGCTTCAATTTCATTTAAATTTAATTTGGTTGGAAAATCTATTACACTAATGTGTCTTTTTTTAATTTCTGGCAAAAAAGCTTTAAAGAGATTTTCTATTGCGTAGGCAAAAATAATTATTGAGCTAATTTGGATATCTTTAATAAACATCATTCTTCCCTGATATTCAACTGGAGGCACTTTTCCATTATCAATATATTTATTTACTGGTTTCCATAAAGTTCGTTCATTTTGTTTATTGAAACATGCAGCTAAATATAGACTAATTGCCATATGAAGTTGATCATGATTAAAAATATCAGGCTTCTTTATTTTTTTTGCTTGTTGGTTAGTTTTCATTTTTCTATTTTATTAATATATTTTTTGTCAATAAATTCTAGAATCTTTGGATTTTTATCTTTTAAAGATATCAAAGTCAACTTCTCTTTTGTTCTCGTTATGCCAACTAAAAATTCACATATTTTTTGATCAGTAAAATTGTTTGTTTCTTTATCTAACATATTTCTATCATCTATTCCAACGTAATAAATAAAATCAGCAGAAAGTCCTTTAGAGCTCATGACTGTTGTCATTTCAATTTCTATCGCATTTTTCATGATTGGCTTAAATCCCTTTACTATTCTTGATAAAATATTTTTTAAGTTAAATACTTTACTAAATCTCTTCAATTCATCATGGGTAAGTGCATCTTTGCCTTTTTTAACCTTTTTAAAAATTTTAATATCTAGTTCTATTGTCTCCTTAATCTCACTCTTTAAACAAAGCCAAATTTTTTTCTTTTCCAATAATAATTTCTTTATTTCTTCATCGTCTAAATATAGAAATAAAATTTTTCTAAGAGCTAAGTCGTCTGATTTTCTTTCAGTTAGAGTTTCAAAAGTCTCAATTAAATTTTTATGTTTTACTTTATTAGATTCTTCATTCCAAAATAATTCAAATTCAATAATATTAAATCCTTTTCCGATTAATCCATCATAAATCGTTTGCTTTAAATAACCAGGTACTATAATTAAAATTCTTTTCTTTTTACCATCTTTAATACTATTTTTAATATTTTGTGCCAATTCGTAAATTAATAGATCACCTGAAATTGAAGGCAAGAAATCAATTTGATTATATTTTGAGCTAATCTCATGTTTGTTTTTATGTTTTTCATCATCCTTTGGATAAAGAAATTTTTTAATTAAACTTTCCTGTAAATAACCAGCTTTTTTTACATTTCTAATTAAATCATTTGTAGCGTCAACGATAACCTCCGTACATCGATAGCAATAATCCAAAGAAAAATTTTCAGTATCGCTGTCGGCAAACAAGTTTCTTATTTGTTTAGGATATGCTTTCTTAAAGAAATATAAGGATTGATTGTCGTCGCCAACCAAAACAATAACACTTTTTTTGTTTAATAATTTAATTAATTCATACTCAGATTTATTAAAATCTTGGAATTCATCTATTAATATCAAATCGTATCCTGTTGGGATTTTGTCATCATATTTGCTAAAAAATAGATTAATAGCATAAATAATGGAATTAAATGAATATAATTCTTTTTTATTCTTATAAAAATTCTTCCTTTCAGTATAAAATTGTTTTTCATCTTCGTTTAGATTGTTTTCATAAAATTTTTCAGCATATTTAATATTTGCCCCTTTCATAAGGAAATAATCTTTACTTACAATATCATCTAATTCTCCATCCAAATCTACATCGCCTAGTTCTTGTTTTGCAAATGCATGAAGAGTTAATATTTTTACATTATTAAAATTTTTGAAGTCTTCAGATAAATCGTCAATGAGTTTATTTATAAAAGATAAAATTAATATTTTTTTACCTTTAAACTCATTGGATTCAATTATAGTTTTAAATGTATAGCTTTTTCCCGTGCCTGGACCCGCCATGCCTACAAACAATTTTTTTTTAGATTCTTTAATTTTTTTCAATATATCTGTCATATTAAATCAGCTTTTTGATGTTCTCTAAAACTTTATCGCTATCTTTATTCAGTTCGCCTATCTCCTCCAAAATCTCTTTTGGTTCTCGGAGTTTTTGCTCTGTATTTTTGTTGGGGTTTTTTACAGAGAGGTCGAAGGTTTTTTGATCTACATCTTTCATGTCAATTGACCAGGAGTTTGGAGAATTAGCTTTGGTTTTTTGGAGGGTGACAAATTCTTCAAGGTCTTTTTCGTTAAGTGGATTGGTCTTTCCTAAATTTCTTGTTAAATTAAGTTGATAAAACCAAGTTTTTTTAGTCGGAGATCCTTTTTCAAAAAATAGAATTACCGTTTTGACTCCGGCTCCAGTGAAAGTGCCGCCTGGCAGATCAAGGACTGTATGGAGATTACAACTTTCAAGTAATAATTTACGTAGAGAAACGGATGCGTTATCAGTATTAGAAAGAAAAGTATTTTTGATGACTATTCCTGCTCGTCCTCCGGCTTTAAGTATTTTTATGAAATGTTGCAAAAATAAAAAGGCTGTTTCACCGGTTTTGATTGGAAAATTTTGCTGAATTTCTTTTCTGATTCCGGCTCCAAAAGGTGGATTGGCTAAAACTATATCGTATCTATCTTTTTCCTGAATATCTGAGATATTTTCGGCCAGTGTATTTGTATGGATAATATTTGGTGCTTCAATCCCATGAAGGATCATATTCATCACACCGATGATATAGGCTAACGATTTTATTTCTTTTCCATAAAAAGTCTTTTTCTGAAGAATTTCAACATCAGAAGTTGTTAACTTTTTACTTTCTTTAAGATAATTATATGCTTCAACTAAAAACCCGGCTGATCCAACGGCTCCATCATATATTTTTTCACCGATTTTTGGAGCGACGACTTTGACAATTGTTTTGATTAGTGATCGAGGTGTATAGAATTCTCCGCCATTACGTCCTGCATTACCCATGTTTTTGATCTTACTTTCATAAAGGTGAGACATTTCATGTTTTTCTGAATCTGTTCTAAATCGCATTCCATCAACAATATCTAAGATATTACGAAGTGCATATCCGCTTTGAATCTTGTTTTTCAATTCACTAAAAATTTCCCCGATTTTATATTCAATTGTGTCCGGACTAACTGCTTCTGTTTTAAATTTCTTAAGATAAGGAAAAAGTTCATGATCAACAAAGTTAATTAGATCAGATCCTGAAAGAGCTTTATTGTGGTCGAATTTTCCCCCTGTAGTTTTTGGAGATGCCCAAATTTCCCATCTGTATTTTGGGTCAATAATATATCCGTATTTTTTACCTGCCAAAGCTGACTCAGTCTTTTTATCTTCTTCAAAATCGTTTAAATATTTTAGAAATAAAATCCATGAAGTTTGCTCAATATAATCAAGCTCCGTCCCAACCCCAGCATCCCTATGAAGTACATCGTCAATATTTTTGAAAGATTGCTCAAACATAATTCATATTTTATCACTTTTCATAAGTATTAGTTTATAATTTATCTAACAATTCGTTTGCCTAAACTTTGACAAAAATCAGAGCATGGCAATAAATTCCCTTGCAGAAACGAGAGCTCCTCGTTCAGTTTCCTGCAAGGGTCATATGCCGAAAGG
>LBQC01000024.1 GCA_000990565.1 Candidatus Roizmanbacteria bacterium GW2011_GWA2_35_19
CCTCGCTCCCGCCCGACTGAGTCGGGATCCGCTCGGGCTTCCTACCGCCTCCGCTTCGCTCCGGCGGTTTTCACCCTCTCCCGATTTTTGGAACCGGCATTTTTTTCATTTCCATATAATTTTTTTGCTTTTTTTAAATTAGAGTACTATAATAGTCCAATTATGTCAGTAGGACAAGAAAGACTTCAAAAAAGAGCACGTAGAATCGCCGAGGTAAACATGGATGTTAATCTTCAAATGGCAATCGGACAACAAGAAAAACTTATTTATTACCAACATCTTGTTGAAACAAGAGATTTTTTGCGCAATAGAATTCATGAAAAAACAAGTAAGGAGAGTCTTGATGGTTGGATAGTCTGCGGTTCTGGACTTGCCTCGTTACCTAATTCTGAAGATATAGAAATAATTGATAGAATATCAGTTGATGAAATTCCTCATTGGTTTTCTCCTCAAGCACCAGGACATGGAAAAGAAGTAATCATCGCCAATATTAAAGGTCAATTAGTTGGAATTCAGACAGGAAGAGCTCATATTTATGATACAAACAATTCTCCTCAACAACTTAAAATGATTACTGCTCCGTTAGTTGTTGCCAAAGGACTCGGAGTCAATTGGGTAATTACAACTAATGCGGCTGGAGTTTTAGACAATGGAAAAGTTCAAAAAGGAGACGTTGTCGTTGATGTTGATTATGTTAACCAACACGGAGTTAATCCATTAATGGGACCAAATGACGATAAATTAGGAACACGTTTTCCCGGAAAAAGAAATGTGGCAGATCCAGACATTTACACACGTCTTGAAAGATTCGTTCCACCAAAAAATTTACATCTTGGTATCTATACCTTAGCCAGCAATGCCCCAATGTATGAAGGTGGCGGAGATATAGTAGCTGGAATGTACGATGAATTAATAAGGCAAAATCCGGAATTAGTCGAAGCTTTTGGAATGTCTTTTGCGATGGATGCGATGATTATGCAACACTTCAATAACCCAGCAGTTGATAAAAATGGTTTTGATCGACCGGTCAGATGGATTGGACTCACTGCCGCAACTAACGTTGTTCCTCGGGTTACTGCACCAAACAAGGATATGTTAAGACAAGCTGCAATTCCAAATCCTAATCCAACATCTCACGCAGAAGTCCTTGAAGGCGGAGTCGTTGCTGAAAAACTTTTGATTCCCGGAGTAATAAAACTTTGTGAGTCTTTTTCCGTTCAACCACTTCAAATAATCGAATAATGAATTAAGAAAATTTTTTTACTAATTCCTATAATTTATAATACTTCAGATGGGATGATAGAAGATAATTCAATTTTTGTTTTATCAAGAATTTTCGCTAAATCTTTTAATTCCCGTTTAACATCTATAAGTTGAGTCGTGATAATCATTCTTCTCCGCTCAATATCTTTGACTGTTTGGTCAAGTTTTTTATTTTTTTCATTCAATCCATTAATAAAAGTTGTTTTAATGTTATCCGTAATCTTTTTTTTATTTTCAAGAATTCCATTTTTACTCTTTTTACTACTCTGTAATAAAATATCTAATTCTAAATTTTTGAGATCTAATTTATTTATTTCTTCAGTTGTATCTTTGATTTGTTGTTCAAATTTGCTTCTATCATCAATTACTATTTTTTCTAAAAAGTTCATTTCATCAACTAATTTTTTAACTGACTCAACACTATCAATAATTTTACCTCTTAACTCTAGATTTGTGAGAATATAAACTTCGCTTTCATATTCTTTAAGTTTATCTGCAATTTCTCTTGCTAAATATATATTTGTGAAACTAAAGTATTTAAGAGTTGTGTTATCTTCTCTCAAAATCTCGGTAATGACGACAAATTTATTAATTTGGGTTAGAAGTTTATCAACAAAATAAAATTTATGTAATTGTTTTTCTTGAGATAAAGATTTTTTATTTGAATTGTATGTAGCAAGGTAACTACCGTAAGAAGCTAAAATAGCTACAAAAGCGGGGAAAATTAAATCTTTTAGTGAAGTCTGTATATAAGATAAAATATTAAAAAAATTAAATGAGCCAGATATAAAAGAATATGAGATTAATGTAACTAATAGAGGAAAAACAATATAAAAAATAAAAGTTCGATATGAATTTTTTTTCTTATTTTCCATGTTTGGCGTATTATACCAAAAAAAAGCAAAGGTTACTAGAAGTTATTTAAATCGAGTTGCCAGATCATAAATGTTACCGAACTTTAAAAAATAGGAGGGCGTTGCCAGATATATAATTGTTACCCAATTAAATTATTAATTTAAGGGTAATAATCAGTATGTCAAATCAATCAAAAAAGGAATATCTGGTAACAGTAAGAGAACGCTATAGAAATTGTAAGAACCGGAAAGAAAAGTCAGATGTAATCTCTGAGGTTGTGACCAACCTTCAGATTGTCAGAAAAAGTGCAATTAGGCTTTTAAAACAAAGAATCTTTGTAAGACGAAAAACAATAAGGTCAAGAAAAGAAATTTATGGTTTTGATTTAATCAAACCATTAAAGTTGATCTGGGAAGTAGTTGGTCAACCCTGTTCTAAAAGATTAAAACCAGATATTGGAGATACGATTAAAAAGTTAAAAGAGTTTGGAGAAATTGAGCTTTATGGAAATCAGGAAAAACTCTTGAAGCAAATGAGCACCTTTACAATTGACAGATTACTTGAAGCAGAGAAGGATATCTCCAAAAAAGAATATGGTTTGTCCGGTACTAAAAGATCACCACTCCTTAAAACTTTAATTCCAATTAGGACTAATTTTAATGCGGAGGAAACTAAAGAGCCAGGTCACACAGAGATGGATTGTGTTTTGCATTGCGGTGAGAGTTTATCAGGTCATTACGCTGAGACTCTAAATGTGCTTGATATCTATTCTCACTGGAATGAGAAGAAGATTTTCTTAAACAAAACAAAGGCCAAGGTAGTTGGAGCATTTCATGAAATGAGGACAAAACAATTTCCATTTCCAATATTGTCTGTTGATTTTGATAACGGTCATGAGTTTGTCAACTGGGTGCTTAAAGGTTACTGTGACCGTAACAATGTCTCCTACACTAGAAGCCGTTCGTATCATAAAAATGACCAGGCTCATATTGAAGGAAAAAACTACCAATCGATTAGACGAGTAGTTGGGTACGATCGAATCACTGATCCAGTATTAGTTGAGATGATTAATGATATGTATCAAAATGAACACAGGTTACTTACCAACTATTTTTACACGACCTTAAAATTAAAAGAAAAAGAAAAGATAAATGGTAAAACAACTAAATCATATGAAATCGCCAAAACGCCGTACAAAAGATTAATGGAATCTGATAAGATTTCGCTTGAAGTTAAGAACAAATTGAAGGCAGAATATATGAGATTAAATCCAGCGGAATTACAAAGAAATTTAAGGAAGAAATTAGCTAAGATTAAACAGTATCGTTCGGTAACAGTTTTAAATCTGGCAACGACCAGTGATAATCCTGCCGTTCGGTCACATAATTAAATCTGGCAACACGAAATTAAATGTTTTTAGAAAAGATTAAAAAATTAGTTTAAATTATTTTTTTATTCACCTTGCCCATTCCCTTGCAACTTTAATAAGTTCTTCGCCTAATGTTTGTGCTTTATCTCTATAATCTTTAGCTATTTTCTCATGTTCAAAAGTGAGCGGTTCGTTTTTTAGAAAATTTCTACATTGACTCCATAAGTCTAAAAATTGTCTTAACTTTGCACCAACTTCTTCATCAATTGCTTCAATTTCTGTTGCTTTTAACTTTATATGACGTTCACTTTCTGCCTTAATCCTAAAATTTTTATGCATTCCTTCAATGCAAAAAGAGTTTATATCTTTCGCAGCTTGTATTTTTTTTAATTTTTTCTGTTTTCTATTTTCAAATAATTCACTAATCCACCCCTCACCTAATTTCGTGAATAATTGAAATATAACCCCTCCAATAAAACCTAGTAATGCCCCCATGGGATTATTATATCTTAAATAAAATTAGGATAACTAAATATTTAATCTTACACAAATACATATAGCTATAAAAAAATACATATTGACAATATGTAAAAATTGTGTTAGTATTTTGTCATGCCAAAGCAAAAATTTACTTCAAAAAGAGAGAGATTTCTTACTGTTGCTGAATCAAGAACAAATACAATTATTGAAAAAATCCGGATACTTGGTAACTGTTCCAATCGGTCACTCTACGAATATTCTAAAGACGAAATTGACAAAATCTTCAAAGCAATTCAAGATAAACTAAATGAAACAAAAACAAGGTTTATAATTAAGAGAGAGAAAGAGTTTAAATTATAAAAATAATTATGAAAATAAATAAAATAAACCCCGAAGACTTACCAAGATGGCAAAAAATACTCCTGGTTTTAGGAGAACTTTCAAACATGACTACAACTCCATCAAAATTTGAAGATATAGTTGTGACTGCGTTCAAAAAATTTCCTCAAACTTTTCATTTAAAGGGGTATGAAAAATATCCCGATTCTGGGGATCTCATCCATAAACCATTATATGACATGAGACCTCGAGGTTTATTAACAGCAAACCAAAAAAGTTTTTCTCTAACAGAAAAGGGGTTGACTGCAATTAATCAATTAAAAAAAATGATATCTGGTAAAGTTGAAACACATCTTAAGCCTTCACGCGAGATAGCCAAAGTAATAGATAAAATTTTATCGAGCGAGGGATTATTATTGTTTCGAAAAAACCAGAAAGATAAAATTTTAGATACGGATTTATTTTATTATCTTGGGGTAACTGTTCATACGAGTAAAAACGAATTTCTCAACAGACTTGATTCTATTTTTTACGCTATAAACGCTTCAAGTAAATTTTATCCAGAAGAAGTTCATAAACTTTTAATGGAATACCATAAATTTATAAAAAATAAATTTAAAGAATTAATTAAAAACATGTCTCAAAAAATAGAAAGAAATATATGAAAACAAAAGATTATATAATTATTGAAGAGAAAAATGAAATCGACGATCACCTCCTTGATATTATTGGAAACGAATTTAAATTTGATCATCAGAAGGGTGTTTCGGAATTGGTAAAAAATTCAGTTGCTGCCTATATTAGAACCGAGGTCCAGGAAAATAAAAGGTTGATTTATCTTAGATTTACGGACAGCGATAAAGATACTTCATTAATGGAATGTATAGATTTTGTAGGAATGACATCGGACCAAATCATAACCGCATTTAAAAGATGGGGTGACCCCAAGGCCGCTTCGTATGGATATGGGAAACGAGTCCCAGGAGGACATGGTAATGGTGGAAAGTTTTATATGCGTCAAATGTTTTACGAATCATATTTTATTACTTATAAAAATGGTTTATTAAACATATACGGATTTAGTCCTAATAAAAAATATGGCTTTGCAAACCATTATAAGGATGTTTTAATGAAACCTGACGAGGCCATAAAATTAGCTGGATTAAATAGTATTTCGATACCAAAAGAAATTGTTGACAAAATAATTAGAGGTTCGACGGGGTTTACTGTCGTTCGAGGAATAGCCCCTACAGGAATGAAAAATAAAATCCAAGCATATAAAATTTGCGAAAAGATTCGAAACCATCCCCAAATAAGAAAATTTCTTGAAAGAATGAAAGTCACTGTGGTTCATAATAATAAAATAATTTTTGATAGTCTTGTGCCTGACAAACTTGCTCCAAAACCTGGATTTGAACAAGAATATGTCTTTGAAATACCTGAGACATTAACGTATTCCGAAGGAGGCGAAAAACAAATTGTTGAGATGACAAATGATAAATTTAAAAAAGGTCAATTAGTATTACATACTTCGGAGGAAGCGATGGAAAGGGCAGGCAGATACGGAGAACTTAATAGAATTGACATATTAGGTGAACTAGGAGTAATAGCTTCTTATCAGATGTATGAATTGGGTGTCAATCTTTATCCCCAATCAGTGTTTATATATGGTGATTGTGAATGTTCTATTCTTGAAGACCCAGAAGACGATTGTGTCAAAAATGATCGGTCAAAATTAATAGCAGAAAATTCAAAAACAAAAGCACTTTTACAGTGGTTGGGGGAACGGGTAAATGATGTTGCAGAAAAAATACTTGATAAAGAGCGTGAAGAGCAAAAAAAGATAGAAAAAGAACATTCAATAAACTATAACAATTTATTAAACAAATGGAGTGCAAAATTTATGAACAGAATTAGAGCTGAGTTATTAGTAGGACCTGGACAAGGACCTGGAGCTGGCACAGGAACCGGGGGTTCATCGGGTGGGTTGGGCGGAAACAAAGGCGGTGATGGAGGGCAACATGGTTCTGGAGAGGGTGAAAAAGAAGGTGGAGGTAATACTCCCAAGAAAAAAGCAAGGTCTCCAAGAGTATTATTATCAGGAATGGACCAAGACCCTTTTAATCCTCGAGGAGAAACATTATTCCTTGACCCAAGACAGGGAATCATTTACCAAAGAATACAAGACGTGCAGGAAGGAATTTATTGGATAAATACAGCTAGTCCACTGGCAAAGGAAATATTAAATAGATTTACCGAAAAATCACAACAATGGAGAACTTATTTATTTCAAAGACATGTTGATATTCTTCTTAAAGAAGAGCTAAGAAATTTATTTAAAAGAGACGCTGAACGATTTAATCCCGATACTATAGATGCAGATATTTTTGGAGTTTTTTATTTAAAGATACAAGAAGAAGCAGCTAAAGATTTAGGTGGTTTCCTTTTGGAAGAAAATTTTGAAGTTGATAAATAAAAATTTTTATCAACTCATAATAATATGGAAGATTCCGTACAGATTAGAAATGCAGATATATATTTTTTATTTAGAAAGGGACAAACGCTACAACAGCTCGGAACAAAATATAAACTTACAAGAGAAAGAGTTAGGCAGGTAATTATTACAATTCTAAAGAAAGAAATACTTCATAAATTGGTAAAAAAAGAGGTAGTGAATAATTCTAGCTTGTCAAATTACGACTTCATGAGAAGTGAAGAAGGTAAAGAGCTGATACGATCTCACATCAAAGATTTATTCAAAGTAAGAAGAACTTTTGGTGATGAAAAAAATAAACAAAAAATATTAATAATTCTCAATAAAGCTAAAGTCCAAGGAATAATTCCAGAGAAATTCAGTTCCGTAGTAAAATATGCGGAAGCAGTAGACGTTAACATGTTTAGTTTACAAAAATTATTTCCTGACATAATAAAAAGAATAAAAGATAATGGAACTAGAGGTGTTGGTGGTCGACGCTGGAGTAGATATTATTTAAGATGTAGGGTTTGCGGTACAGATACAATTCGTCATCGATGTCGTGGTTATTGTAGGAATTGTTGGGAAAAATCCGACTTATTCAAAGATATTCAGAAGTCTTCAAGATTGAGGCATCTTGAAGTTCGAACAAAACAAGTCAAACAATATATTAAAGAATATATAAAGAGACCTGAGGTAAAGATGAGAATGAAGAAAATACAAAGTGAATTGATTAATAAAAAACTTTTTGGAGGTAATAGAGAAAAAGCGATGGAATTTTATGGAAAAAAATGTTTGAAATGCGGACTATTAAGAAAAGATAGTATAGCTAAATCTGGAAAAGATTTATGCGTACTTCATAAAAACGGGTTAAAAAATGACAACTCAATAGAAAATTTAATTCCATTATGCCGAAGTTGTTTTAGAAAATATTTTTGGAAAAAAAGTTTATAAATCTACAAATGCTCTTAGACTAATTGTTTCACCTAATTTAGGATTATCAATTAGCGATTTATTTTTTGATTTTAATTTATCAAGCGATTTTCGAATTTGTATGGCAACCGCTTTGATTACTGGTATCGATACAGTATTCCCCAATTGCTTATATGTTTGAGTTCTTGATACAGGAAACAAAAATGAATCTGGAAATCCTTGTAACCTGGCACATTCACGGATTGTTAATTTCCTTACTCCTAAAGCATTTTTTGTTTTTGCTTTGTCCATTCCTTCGGAATAAGCATTTTTACTCAAACGGTCTTTAATAAGATTTCTTTCCCTTCCCATATTCCCTACCACCAACGAATGTGATATACCGTTTGGGTTTAATATTTCAAAACCAAAACCACTTCCCTTGGCTGAATGTCTAGCTTTATGATTAGCGAGACCCTCATAATATTTTTGTGAAAGGTAATAAAATTCATCTACTTTTTTTTCTAAAATATCGGATATTTTTGGTTGTTTGATTTGAATTTTTTCTGGAAATTCAAATTCTACGTTATCTTTAAATCCTACAATATATATTCTAGCACGACTTTGAGGGAGGCCGAAATCTTTACTGTTTAGAACAGAATAATGAACGTTATAACCCAAGTCTTTTTCGAGGATGGTTAATATGGTTTTTAAAGTCTCTCCTTTATTGTGACTTTTTAGGTTCTTTACATTTTCCAGAAGAAAAACCTTTGGTTGTTTTGCTTTAATGATTCTTGCCACTTCAAAAAATAAAACTCCTCTTGGATCTTTAAACCCTTTTTGATTACCAGCCATGGAAAACGGTTGACATGGAAAACCCGCGGCTAACAAATCGTGATTTGGTATTTCTTTCGATGGAATTAATGTTATATCCCTATGGTCTAAACCATGATTAAAATTGGTTTCAAACGTTTTTCGACAATATAAATCATTGTCATTTGAATATGTGACATTAAATCCAGCTTGCTGAAGACCCATTTTTACTCCACCGATTCCAGAAAAAAGATCAATTGCCGTAAAACTAGACATACATCATTCTAACGAATTTAATTATAATTATAAACACAGAAATCTAAAACTTTGGTGACATAATATCAGAGCAGTTAAAAAGCCAACATTGCTTTGGTTTTACGATGATTTTAAAGAGTATAAAACAATTTTTACTTTTTCCAAACCCCTAACTTATTTTCTCTCGCTTCACTTTCCGCAGACAACAACTCATCCTGATATTTTATCTTGGCTCGTTTCTCATAAAGAACAACTCTGGCCAAACCATTTCTCACCAACTCAATATTAAGATTAACTCCACCTACAAACACGTAACCTAATGTTCTACCGAATTTATCTTCCTTGTAATTTTCTTCCTGCTCAAAACTGATTTCTTTTCCTAAGACTAAATTTTCAGTAAACGCTTTCGCTTCTTCAAAGAAAGGCTCTTTAACTTCCGGAGCATTGACACCATAAAGCCTAAAAGTCTTACCATCACTTAATTTCAAAGTGTCTCCGTCGCTAACTTCGGTAACAGTTATTGGACTAACATTAACTGAAACATCAGAGGGTATAGAGGATTGGATTTTAATCTTTTGTTTCTCAAAGTAACTTCCGCTAAAAAAAGACAGAAGTATAAGGACGAAAATTAAAACATAAGATAAGGTTTTGTTTTTCATTTATCTTTTGCGTCTCGAATTATAATCTTCTTTCCTCTCTCATCTAATTCAAATTCAAGGTTTTGATTTTGTCTCCAACCCAAAGCTTTCAAGAATTCACGTGGGATAGTAATTACTTTTGAATACTTACCTGATGAAGTAATCTTTCGGATTATTTTCATGATGATTTTATTTTACTCCTTACTATTTCCAAATTCCAATAACATAAACATTGCCGGTCGGGACTAATTACTAAAAAGCAAAATAGAGTGTACCCCGACCGGAACAGAAAACCATTAACAGATTAGTTCCCCTCTCCGCCTACTGGAGGAGGAGAGGGGTCCAGGGGTGAGGAAGTTATAATTGGTCGATCTGAAAATGCCGCTCGCCTGCGGGGTTTCCCACCCGCAGTGGAGCGAGTCCCTATAACTTTATTTCTACCCAACTACAGAAACGAGCTAACCCATATCTCTCTGAGTTGATTTGGATTACGATTACCTTTTTGGTTTGATATCCCAAATCAACTGAGAGAGAAAGATAGAACCAAACTCCTTCAAGTATTCCCACAAGGTTACTATGATTTAGGGACGGGCATTTTCTTGGTGACCATATTCCTTATTCTCCAGTTTCCCTTAACCTTAGTTTTATAAAGGGAGTCTTTCGACAGAGAGAGGTGAACGAATCAACTCAACATAACTGGAGTGAACCGAACGACAGAGAAAGATGACCGAAATTAAAATTTCTTGTCTTGACCGGTTGAGTAACTTCTGGTCAAAGGGCGACTGCTTGCCAGTCGACCAACTCCTCCTGTCTCTCTGTCTTCCTGCCGGTTCCAAAAATCGGGAGAGGGTGAAAACCGCCGGAGCGAAGCGGAGGCGGTAGGAAGCCCGAGCGGATCCCGACTCAGTCGGGCGGGAGCGAGG
>LBQC01000025.1 GCA_000990565.1 Candidatus Roizmanbacteria bacterium GW2011_GWA2_35_19
TCCACCAAAACCCAGCTTTTCCCTGGACCCACTCTAAGTATGAGACGGTCACGCCACCGGAATTAGCCAAGACATCAGGAACTATAATAACTCCTTTTTTGGCTAAATATTCGTATGACTCCTCAGTCAGTGGACCATTGGCCATCTCAATTATTATCCCGGCTTTTATTTTGCTCATATTTTGAGCATTTATGACATTTTCCAAAGCGGCTGGAACTAATATATCAACATCAAGTTGTAATAGCTCTTCATTTGAAATCGCTTTTGTGTAGGCAACAGTACCTTTTTCTTTTTTATTCTTTAAGGCCTTCTCTAAGTTGACTCCGGCCTTGTCATAGACGCCGCTTTTTGAGTCAGAGACGGCAACAACTTTAAATCCGGCCTCAGTTGCAAGGCGGGCAAAGTAGTATCCTACGTTACCAAATCCTTGAACGGCAACAGTTGCTCCTTTACTTTTTTTCTTTAATGTCGCAAGAAGGGCAAGTAGGACAAATAATCCTCCGCGGCCGGTTGCCTCGGTTCTACCCAAACTACCGCCAAGTGCAATTGGTTTACCGGTAAAAGTCGCCGGAGATTTATACCCTATTATCTTTTGGTATTCATCAATCATCCAGCCCATAATCTGGGGTGTGGTGTTGACATCAGGCGCTGGAACATCGATATCTTCACCGATGAAATGAGTAATTTTTGAAGCGAATGCACGAGATAGCCTTTCAAGTTCGGTCGTTGAAAGCTTTTTTGGATCAACTGCTATTCCACCCTTTCCTCCTCCGTATGGTAGGCCGGCAACGGCGCATTTAATCGACATTAATGTTGCAAGTGCCTGTACTTCCTCGCGCACGGTGTCACGATGAAAGCGAATTCCACCTTTGTAAGGTCCAAGGGCGCTATTATGCTGAATTCTCCAACCGCGAAAAACTTGTTTTTTCCCACTATCCATGGAAATGACAAGCGAAAATTCATGAGCGATCTCAGGCTCAACCAATCTCTTGATCATCTGGGGATCTAGTCCCATTTTTTGAGAAGTTTTTGTAATTAATCCTTGAGCACTTTCAAGCATTTTCTTTCCTTGATTTTCTGCCATATAATTTTGTTATAAAATTTATAATAGTTATAACCTTAACTTGTTGTTTCCAAGTATTTTTCAACTTCAAGAGCGGCGGCTACTCCCATTCCAACCGCAGTTGCCGCTTGTCTGTATACATGGTCGACACAGTCTCCAGCTGCAAAAACGCTCTGAACCGAAGTTTGTGACGCATAGCTTATATCAAACTTCGGAATTTTCTCCCGCCAAAGGCGGGATTCAATGTCTAAATTTTCAATTGCAACACGATTAGATGTTAGAATATAACCTTTTTTATCCATTTCCACTTGAGCTGTAAATAAATCTGTGTCTGGTTTGTGTCCGATAGCCACAAACACTCCATCAAGGATGAGTTGGAGGCTAGAAGATTGGCGTGGAAGCGGGTTAGGAAGTTGGTTTATAGAAGTTGGAGTATTTTTTTCCATTTTCCTTTTTCTATCTTCTTGACCCGCTTCTATACCCATTTTCCTCAACTTAATCCCTTCCACCTTTTTTTCTCCTAAAATTTCTTCAACTGCACTATCCCAAATTACTTCGATTTTAGGATTTTTTAACACACGATCTTGCATAATTTTAGATGCTCTAAATTCATGACGTCGGTGAATAATATATATTTTTTTAGCGAACTTTGTCAAGGTCAAAGCCTCCTCAAGGGCCGTATCTCCCCCTCCAATTACAGCGACTGTTTTCTCACGGAAAAAAAATCCATCACAAGTAGCACATGCCGAGACCCCTTTTCCGCGCAAACGAGTCTCTGACGGCAGATTTAACCATAGTGCTTTTGCGCCTGTTGCTATAATAACCGATTTAGTTGACATGAAGTTAGATTGTGGGTTTGGAAACGGGTTAGGAAGTTGGTTTATAGAAGTTGGGTGTTTTTTTTCCGTTTTCTTTTTTCTATCCTCTTGACCCGCTTCTATACCCATCTTCCAATTTCCAAATATCTTAAGTGGTTTTTTTGAAAAATCTACCTTTAGTACATTTTCATCAATAATCCTTACACCAAATTTTAGAGCATGTTCTCTCATTTTTAAAATTAAATCCGGCCCCATAATCGAAGAATACCCCGGATAGTTTTCGACTTCTGAGGTGAGGGTTAGTTGACCTCCTGGGGGCGACCCGGCAAAAACTAAAGGGTTGAGATCAGCCCTGGCCAAGTAAATAGCAGCTGATAGCCCGGCAGGACCGCCACCTATTATAATCACATTCTCAATATCAACCATAATAATTAAATAAACAAATAATCAAATAAAAAAATATTAAAGATAATCCAGTTATTTGCTTAACTAATCTTCCATTTATTTATTTCCTTATTTGATTATTTTGACATTTACAAGTTGATGGCTCTCTCTACCATCTTCCCTATTTTATCAGCGTCCTCATTTGGCATTAATCTACAGATATCAGATACGACTATTTCCTTTGATAATCCATCGATAGCCTTTTTAACGGCTGATATTTGCTGAAGGACATCAGAGCACTCTCTCTTGTTATTGAGCATCTTTTCAATTCCCTTAAGCTGCCCTATTAATCTATTTATCCGATTTGATATATCATTCATAGTTTAGATCTTTGATTTTTGATATTTGATCTTTCTTATATACTAGGTAGTAGTATAGAGTATATTTATTGTTAAAGTCAAGTAGTAATTTTTAATTTAAAATTTTTAATTTTCATTCAAATCTTAATTTTAAAATTTAAATATTAAATTACAAATAAATAATAACAAAGCTGTTTTAAAACTTAATATTTATTATTTGATAATTCAATTGTGGATTTGTTATTTGTGATTTACGTCTTATAGTTCCCAAAATAACCACATCAAAGTTATATGTTTGTATATCATTTAGCTACGAGGTATTCATTCCCCTTGCGGTAAGATCTCAACGGCCGGCGCAGTCATATCCACGCTTTCATTGAAGTTAGTAAAAGGGGCGGGATAATCGTAAAAAAGTGATTTATATACTGTAAATAACCAGATTATAATAATAAAAAAGATTGAGGCCAATAACATTATTGCCATATACCACCATATTGGTTTCCTGCCAATAATTAACCTTAAAAGTGCGGACGCGACTAGAATTAATACAAAAACCGCCCCAAACATAAATCCTATTTCTTTGGTATAAAGCTTCCACATAGAAGTGGCGCTCATTAGGGAAAAAACTAAGCTTTCCCCAGGCGGAATATTACTTTTATCCTTTACTATTTGCCCTTCACCGGCTGAATCAAATATTAATGGATTAAATACCTGGTTATCCATATCCCCGATTCCCCGTGAGTCAAGACTCATTACGGCCTTACTATTCATCATCTCTCCCCAATTGGCAGGACCAGATTGCTCATCACGTAGATAAACTCCGGCTGGAAGATCCACCCCTACCGATAAATAAGAAATATAGTTTTCAAATTTTGGAGTCTCAACCTTTATCTCCCTACCCCACCATTTTTTATTTGTAATATTTTCCATATTAAAGCTTAAACCCAATGACATGGTTTGATCGTACTGATTGGTAGCCACTTTTGATTTAGGAATAAAAACGCTTATTTTGTCCCCTTTTTGCTCCGTTTTTAATTCCTGCCATTCATTGGTTTTTTCAATGCATGGAAATCTTTGATAACTAAGATCTGATTCAACGCCGATTGATCCTTCTTCAACGCCTTTCATCGGATAGACGCAATTAACATTGTCCCTGTACCACGCCTTAACTTCTCCTTTTGTTTTTTTTGGTAGCTCAAGAGTATAAATTCGTTCTTTTGAAGATGTTTGTAGTTCATCGATTCGTAACCAGACATTGGCCGACCCGTCTTCTCTCACAGAATAAGAATAGTAGTGAGTTTCTGTTGTGGGGGCGATCATTGATGCAGACGACACTCTAATAACTATCAGAGCCATAAACAAACCAATAAACATAACCAGCCTGAGATATCTATTCATTTATTTTGATAATAACCCAATTATGAATAAAATTCAATGACAATAACTAGAGACATTCTACTCCGGGTTTATGCCAACAAGAGCTTCTACCTGCCTCTTGATAAACCCAGTCGGTTGGAGTCTCCGGCTTTTTTTGATCCTCAGATCCCCAATACCAGCCTTTTAATAGAATCTCTTCAGATAATTTTGGTAAATCGTTAATATTTGTAAACTTAAAAGTGGAGAGGATTTGGTTGAACAAGTCTAAAGAGTCTTTTTCATCAAACCAAATTTCATAAGTTTTATTGTTTTTATTTACTCTTGCTATGACGTACCAAAGCGGAAATGGTCCAACTTCAATATTTGTAAAAGTGTAAATATATAATTTTCCAGCAATTCCATCTATTTGTACACCCTTTTTTGTAATTTTGTAATATTTTGTTTCTTCGGGTTCAGCTTGAATAGAAGCATATGTTTTTGTTTCTAAAGTATACCTACCACCACGCGCGCATGTAGACATTACTACAGGTGAAGTTTGATTATCAATACCACGATTTGTGACTGTTAACTCTTCATCAGGGCAAATAAGTCTTAAATAGCCATTTTTAGGGTATTTAATTGAATATCCGTTTATGTTATTGGCATATATCTCCCAGTCTTCCATTTCATCAGGGGGAATGGAGATTGATGAGACTGCTTGTGAGGTCGTTGTTGGTGTTGGAGAAATAGATTGTGATGTTGAAGTTGGAATTTGTATAGTTGGAAAGACTGGCGGTTTTAAAACTTGCTTTTTAAGATTTTGATTTTGGAGATAGAGGTATATTATAGAGCTAATTAACAGAATGCTTAAAACTGGAAAAAAAATAATTCTAAAATAATTTAGTTTTGGTTGGATGGAAGGAGCTTGAACAGGATTCTGAACAGGTTGCTGAGCCGGGGGTTGTATAGGTTCCATTAATTTTATTATTCCAAAAATAAAAACTCATTACAACTAAAAACTTATTGATAAATACTTCCTCTGAAGCCAATCTCGTGAATGTATATAATTTTATTTTCAAAATCAACCTCAAAGATTACCCTAAAATTACCGATCCGTAAACGAAAACTTCTATTTGTTGAAGTAAGCTTTTTGATGTTTAATTCTTTTGACAAAGGATTTTTGTCTAATAATCAACATAACAGTTGTCAAGAAAGAATAAAAAATGGGTTGGGGGGAATTAAGCTCCTTTACTTAGTGATTCAAGGAACTCTTCGTTGTCTTTAGTCTTCATTAGTTTTTCAATAAGTAATGTCAATCTCTCTTCTCCGTGAAGAAGACTGAGCATTCTTCGCAAGGTATTAACTTTGTTTAATGTTGCCTTATCAAAAAGTAGCTCTTCATGGCGGGTACCGGATTTTTCAACATCAATCGCCGGAAAAATTCTCTTGTTTGCAAGATCTCGATCAAGATGTATTTCTAAATTTCCAGTTCCCTTTAGTTCTTCATAAATCAGATCATCCATTCTCGACTCGGTTCCAACTAGAGCGGTGCCAATAATTGTTAAGCTCCCGCCTTCTTCGCAATTTCGGGCTGCTCCTAAGAACTTTTTAGCAGGATAAAGGGCTGATGGATCAAATCCTCCAGATAAACTCCGCCCTGTATTTGTGACTGATAAATTTAAAGCTCGGGCAAGTCTTGTTACTGAGTCAAGTAATATAATGACATGCTTCCCCACCTCGACCAATCTTTTAGCCCGGTCAAGTGCTAAATTAGCTACTTTTATCTGTTGACGTGGTGACTCATCGAAGTTTGAAGCGGCCACTTCTCCCTTGATAAATCTTTTTATTTCGGTTACCTCCTCAGGTCTCTCACCGATTAAAATTGCCATAAGGTACGCTTCCGGATGATTTTTTGAGATCGCCTCGGCAATTTCTTTAAGAAAAGTCGTCTTCCCGGCCTTGGGCTGTGAGACAATAAGGGCTCTCTGACCAAAACCAATCGGAGCAACCAAATCAATTATTCTCGTTGATAAAGTATCTTTGTCTGTCTCAAGTTTAATTATCTTATTTGGATGAAGGGATGTTAATTTATCGAAGTCATTTCTTTTTGAAGATTGCTCTTCTGTCATTTCCGACCCGTTAATTTTTTTTATTAAAAGCAAAGAGTGGAATCTTTCACCTTCTTTTGGTGGGCGGGCCAATCCTTCAACTTCATCTCCGCGTCTAAGCCAAAATCGTCTTATTTGGGAAGTTGAGACGTAGATATCCCGATCAGGTGATAACACGTAGTCTTGTCTTAAAAATCCGTACCCTCCGTATGTTATATCAAGTACTCCTTTGGCCGTATAACTAATCTTTAAGTCTTCTTTCAATCTTTCCTCAAGAGGAGCTGGTTCGCTCTGTTTTGTATATTTGGTTACTTCTGCTTTCGGTTTTTCAACAATGGCAGCCTTAACTTTTGTGTCTCCGACTAGCTCAGAAGCATTGGCCGGCACAATCGGCCTGCTCTCAATTTTTTCAATAAGGGAGGAGACGTCAATCTTCTCGGAATCTTTCTTGTCCTTTACCATAGAATTTAAAAACTTATATTAAATACGAAATCATAGATTATTTTTTGTAGCCAAAACCTCATGAAGCTGAATAGGAAATAATGATCCTCCAAGTATGAGGTTAAGTTACTTTTTCCCTGAAAGTAAAAGGGGAAAGCACTCTTCACTTACCCACGGGTAGTCAAGAAGCTGCCTCATTTCCCGACTTAGTCGGGATTACCCTTGATTGCTTATTTTGTAGAGAAAAAGTTTCAATCCTTTATTCCTCAATTAGGAGGATCTACTGATAGTATATCGACCGATATTCTATTTGTCAACTCGCCTTTTAGAAATGTTGATTTTAACGGCTTATTACTTGTTCTGACAATTTGATTTAATTCACCTGTTGCCGGATTAATAATTGGTTGATTGTTTTTCGTCGAATTCATTAAATTAAGACTTTGATTTACTAAAAATGATTTATTTGTTTTCACAAAATCTGAAGTAGTTAAAACTCTTGGTGTGCTACCCTTATTATCGTTTACTTCAAAATAATATTCAGGGAATGGTAAGTTTTTACCATAAATTGTAAAGTAGCCGGTTGTATCAGCCGTAGTTGTGTAAAAATTCTCATTTCCATCTTTGAGTTTAACAGTAATTTTAGCATTTGGAATTGGCTGTCCCGTTTCATCATATGCATAACCTTCAACATAGTTGAGGATTGGCTCGTACCCTGTTAAATTTTCATCTCCAAAATTAATCTTCGAAATATCTATGTTATTTGATTTTATAACCGGCTCTGTTAATTTTATTTTTTCAGCAATAATATATAAGTATTCTTGCGGAGATTTATTTTTATTAATATTTATTAAAAAGTTTCCGTATTTATCAGCGTTGACGCAATTTCCAAAAACTTTTTTTGATTCTTTCCCGACTAAGCAGACTTTGGCTTTTGGAAATGTTACTCTACCTTTAAAGTTAACAAAGCTTCCCATATCAGCTGACATAACTGTTGATTTCAATACAAACACGTCCTCCTCAGGCACAAAATAAGGCTCACCCTTTGACACAAGTGGGATATCGTGCAGGTACTTTGAATAATCAAAATCTTTTGTTGGATTGATAGGGATTGGCGCTTCGTGAAAGATATCTCCGGGAAGGTAGATATTTGAGTAAATATTGGAGAAATTAGGATGAAGATTAACTGCGCTCGTAAATAAATGAGATAATGGTGAGTCGACCATTAGTTGATAATCCGCTTCTTTGGAAACTAAAATATTATAAATTCCATTGTCAAGTTTAGTGAAGTCGTAGTTTTTAAATGGCCCATCAATAATGGCAGGTTGGCCCTGATCATCAAGTAAGGTCACCTTAACTCCTGACATCGGCTCAAGTGATTGAGAATCAAAAACACGCCCATATGGATCCCAGTAAAAAGTAACACAGTCTTCTTTAAGACCTTCTTGATTAATATCAATCGTCGGGACCGGCTCGTTGAATGACCCAAGTTGTTGAGAAGGGTTTTGTTCCTCAATTGGAGTTGCCCCTCCTGCCCCAGTTTCGGTAGGTAATACCTGACCATCACCAACGGCATAATAGCTCCAGTCAACGTGAGCGGCATATTCATCACTAACTTGAATATTCACATCACCTGGCGGGACCGTATCACCGGTTGCTTCTCCCAAAACTGCCTCTTCAACACCATTTAAAGTTATATTTGTTTGACCAGGTTTTGAAGATAAGATGGTGAAGTTTGTTATTTGAGTCCATTTCGGATCTTTATTAACTTCTGATTGTATTTCTTCTTCTATCTTTTCAGTATTATTACAAAAATTGTTTGTTGCCCCGGCATCACATTTTTTTAACATTTTTTCATTATCTTCTATGTTCGTATTTTCACTGTTATGAAGCCATATTTCACAACTTGAAGACGAAATACATTTGCCATCAAGATTAAGAGTGGCATTTAAAATCAGTTTCTCTTTGCCATTAGCTGGTGAATTTATATTCTTATATCCTCCCTTTTCTGCTACGTGAAGACAGGTGCGGGTCGACCCTTGATCCATAATAGAACTTGGAGCATCAACTTGCTTAGCAGTTGTAAATAATGGCGTCGCAAACAAAAATACAGATAACACTGTAAGAAAAAAAAGGGTTCTTTTCATAGAATGATTATGACATGACTTTTGTAAACTGTCAATGATTTTGTTTTTTAATATAGACTACAATCACAAATGTGGCAAAAATAAGTACCCCTAAAATAATCAAAATCAATAAAAAACTAAATTGAATTTTTTTACTCCCATTATTTGTAGTCTGCTTAAGATTTATATTGTTATTGATATTATTTTGTCTGACAATATTATTTAAGCTTCCAGTCACCGGATTAACAATCGATTGATTATTTTTTTTTGCCGTCAACAGATTTAATTTTTCTGCAGCAATATAACTTTCATTTGACTTTGCAAATTCAGAGGTTGTTAGATGAATTGCGCTTGGCGCGCCGGGCGGAATTATTTGGAGATAATACTCAAAAATTGGTAAATTTTTTGAATAAATAGTAAAAAATCCACTGCTATCAGAGTGGGTCGTGTATACAATTTTGTTATTTGATTTTAAAATTACATCGACTTTGGCTTTTGGAATTATAATGCCGTCTCCATTGTAGGTATATCCTTCAACGTGGCTAAAGACTGGCTCATAGCCTGGAGACATTTTTTCTTCTATTGTTTTTGAGTCTGTCAAAGAATCTATTTTAATTGTTTGTTGGATTTTTTGAGTAATATTGACTGTTTCGTAATCAACCTTGTGTCCGACGGGAATTAGTCTTTCGTCTGACGGAATTTCTGAATTTCTTAAAACGATTTGATAAATACCAAATTTATCGGAATTTGGAGTACATCCATATTCCTTATTGGTTACTTCTCCAACCAGGCAAACTTTGGCAAATGGATGGGATACTCTTCCTTTAAAAAGTGATGTATCTTTCATATTCATCGCTTCCTCAACTTTCATTATTTCAACTTTTGGAGCAATATAAGGATTGCCAATTGGTTGAAGAGCAATGTCGTGGTGAGTGGGAATACCTTGCTTCTCGACAAAGGTGCCGCCTAGATAATAAAGATCGTAAAAGATTTTTGAATAATTTTGATTTAGATTAGGATTTTTAACAAATTGATGGGTTGAAATCGGATCGAGATTAAGACTGTATATCCCTTCATTTTCTACAAGAATGTTAAAAAGCCCATCGGCCATCGTCGTGTCATTATTTTTTTCAAACTTCATTATGGCGGGCTTTTTGGTAGAATCATCAATAAGTGTAACTTTGACATTGGGTATTGGCTCAAGTGAAGCTGAATCAAACACCCGGCCATACGGATCCCAAGCAATGAAAGTACAGCTTTGCTGAGTCCCGCCTGGGGGAGGAGTTGCTTCAAAACTAAACTGGCTAATTTCTCCTATCTGCTGGCTATTAGCAACCCCAGTCACCCCGCCCGCCCCAAGTTCAGTTGTTATAGTTGGCTCGGGATCTGGTGTCCCTCGACCGTAATAAAAATAAAGTTTATGGCTATCTAATCCTTCTTCCGTAATCGATATATTAACATCCCCTTCAGGTCCAGGACCACCCGGTAACGGTGAATATTTTTCCAATAAATGAAAATCTCCCTCTGTTGGTGTCTCCGGTGCTCCGGTTAATACATAATTTAAAGCCCCGCCTCCATGAACTCTTAATAGATCGCATCCGCTACTGAATGGGCAATGGCCAGTAATTTCTACAGTTTCAATCGTATCTGCTTTGCTAGATAATTGGCCGACTACTAAATCAGTCCTTTTAGCATTGAAGCAGACCGTCCCCACCCCAGGATCCATTAATACCTCG
Source organism: Candidatus Roizmanbacteria bacterium GW2011_GWA2_35_19 (assembly GCA_000990565.1). Taxonomy (GTDB): domain Bacteria; phylum Patescibacteriota; class Microgenomatia; order UBA1406; family GWC2-37-13; genus GWC2-37-13. Next base: position 10,389 of record LBQC01000025.1, read on the forward strand.
GCTCCAGACAGTTGTTCCATTATAGGAGGGACTCCTTGGGCATTAAGAGACAACGCAAAAAAAATTGAGATAACAATAAGAAAGCTTATTATTAATATCTTTTTGAGTGCTTGGAGAAACATGAATTTATTATAGTATAATTTTCATAATGAAAAAAGCATCTTATGTCTTTATATTTCTTTTGGTTTTAGCCTTGATCTTTATTATTGGCTTTCGCTCTGGTCAGCGGGTCGAGAAAACTAATAAGGTGATTGATTTTGTCTTAAGTATTACTCCAACCAGTGTCCCACCAACACCGACGCCAATTTCCTATAAAGAATATAAAAGTAAAAGGTGGGGCTTGCGATTTACTTACCCTAGTAACCTTGAAGTAAAAGAGTCAACCAACACCCCGGTAATACTTTTTGAAATTATTAAAAAATAGTGCCATCACTTTCTAAGTATGAATCAACTAAAAATTGCTTTCTTAGGTTCCTCGTATTTTTCAGCCGATTTTCTGGGAAAACTAATAACCGACAGCGACCTACTTCGATTAATCGAAGTGAAGATGGTAGTCACCCAACCTGACCAAAAAGCCGGCCGCAAACAAATCCTCACCCCTACCCCGGTTAAATTAGTTGCTGAAAAATATAAGATTAAATATCTTGAAATTGGCAATTGGAAGACAGGTATTGAAGCGGGTCAAGAAGATAGAAAAAGGAAAATAGAAAAAAATAATCCATCTTCTATGAACCAATTTCCTACCCCGTTTCCAAACCTATTTTCTATTTTCAAAAAAGTTGATCTCGCTTTGGTTTATTCCTATGGTGTTATCATTCCCAAAGAATTCCTAGTCCTCCCAAAGTACGGTTTCTGGTGTATTCATCCTTCTCTTCTTCCAAAATATCGCGGAACTTCGCCGATGGCCACTCCACTCATAAATGGTGATAAAACGACCGGAGTAACCATTATAAGAATGGATGAGAAGATAGACCACGGACCCATTATTGCTCAAGATAGTTATACAATCTTAAATACGGATTATAGGACAGATTTAGAAAAAAAATTAACCGATCTAGGGTTTGAAATGTTCAAAAAATTGATAAAAATGGGTGTCGAGGGTTTAGGGATCCCGACGGCGCGCAGTCGAGGGATTTTGTCCGAAGCGAGCACCGGCGGGAAAAGACAGGAGACAGGCCCCGTTTTTATGTCTGTTGAGCAAAATCACGCCGACGCCACTTATACTAAAAAACTCACTAAAGAAAACGGTTTTATACCCTTTGATAAATTAAAAAACGCAATCAACAGTCAACAATTAACAATTAACAATCAAATTTACAACTTGTTTCGCGGTCTCCACTCCTGGCCGGGTATTTGGACCATTCTTCCTAACGCCAAACGCCTAAAAATTACTCAATTAACAATTGACAATCAGCAATTAACAATTACTTCCGTCCAACTTGAAGGTAAAAAAGAAGTCGACTTCAAAATATTTAATTCTGTTTATAGAATATTATAATTAGTCAACTTCAATAATCCATTATTATTTGTTATAATATATTATTATAAGTCTTATTGGCCATGCCTCTTGAAATAAAAAAAGAGAGAATCACCGTCGATCTTAGGTTATTCAATGAATTAAAAACTCATCTTTCATACTATGGACCTGAACAACTATCTCAAAACGATCGTGAATATACAAGAAAATTTCTCCATGATTTTATAAATACAAGGAATTCTCGCGCTCAAACTGTAAGTAGCGAGGAATATGATAGATATATAAGGGAAGAAGTTGAGACGATGTTTCCTTATCCAACTTTTGGTTTAGACTGCATTGATGGAAGAGTTCTTCCCGTTTTACTAGGTGGATATGCGGCAAAATTTGGTGGTTTTTTACGCCTTCCTGCTGGTGACCCTGTAAAAGATTTTATTAGTCTAAGGGGTGGAGATCTTGCTTTAAAATCTGGATCAAATTATGCCAATAGAATTGATGAGGCCTTCTTAAGAAGAAATACTGATCACATTGCGCAAATACTTGACAGTCACGTTGGTTGTGCTGCTCGAGAAAAGGCGGAAAAAAAAGCTGGGCATAAACCAAATGACAAAGGTTTATTGGTCGATGTCTTGAGAAAAAAAGCAATGGGGGAGGCTATAAAAAATTATGTCTCCATTAATGATGGCTCCAATAATAAACGAGAAATTTTACCTGTTCAAGTGACCTTTGATACGGATAATGGATTTATGTATATGGGATTGGAGGCTGATGACGCTATTGAAGCTGCTATAGCAGCTAAGGGGTTTACTCCCGATGTTTTAAAGAAGCTTTCACAAAGTTGGAAAATACTTTCTACAAAAGAAATGCTTAGTGATGAAGTAAAAGAAACATTAAAGGGATACGCATTCAAGCCTGATTGGGAAAATAACTATATTGGCACTTTAAGTCAGTTTTGGGAGAACATAAAGAGACTAAAAAATAGTTATATTTTTGACATAATAAAAACAAGGTTAAAAATCACGTACAGTCATCTCGATAAAGAAATAAATGGAAACGGAAGAGAGATTGAAGAGCGAGCTATGATTCTCCTTGCTAACATGTATAGTGGATTTTTGTTAAATTACAGGACGAGAGAAATTAAAGTAAAAAAAGGTGAAAAAATATTAATTGCTCGACCATATCCCTATTCTAAACATCAAGAAGAATGTATAGTTGCTTCAGAAGGAGGATATGGACCTTATAAGGTTAAATCTTTTGGCGTACATATATTAGATGAAAAAAGCTTGCCAGAAAATATAGCTCTTGCTTACAATATCATTCAAAATAATAGAAATGGTTATACTGATGACGCTGGCCGAGAGCATGCACCAACAATAAATAATTATTTTGGAATTTACGGCCCAGAAAATGATTTATTTAAACGTAAAACGAAAAAGGATAAAGTACCTGTACCATTAATCATGCAGCACACTGTCAGAACAGGTGAGTTTTTCTTTTATGAAGATAAGTATTGGGAAAGATTAAAAGACTTAAATTTTTCCTTTATATTAAGAATGAAAGAAAAGGAGAAAGTTGATTGGGTATATATGGAAGATGCCGATTTTATTAAAAAAACAATTAAATACCTAAATATTAAACCCGATGATACAATCGGCTTAGCGATTGCTAAAGACGTAAATATATTAAGAAGAAAGGTGGCCGCTCTCTACAAATATTATATATTTGATGAAAAAGGTGAAAAAGTATATCCATTAGCAAATAAATTAATTAATGGAGACATTACTTTACTCCCAGTTTTAGCTGACCAAAATAGAGAAATACATAAAATAATTCCATTTTTAGCCAACGGAAGTTAAATTAGACCTTCGCCTATTAATGCCCTTATCTTTTCAAACAACTTCTCCATCACCCACAAATTACTCAAATGCTAATTTGGAGCTTTCCTGAGGCATACTGGCGGATCAGCGCCGCAATTAATGTTTGGTACGGCAACCCCGCTTCCATCGCTCTGGTTTTGACATCATTAATATCTTTGACCGTCAAACGAATATTGATGTTTTTCGTCTTATTTAAAGTATTATTAGCCGCTTCACGGGCTTTTTTCATCTCCTCCCTAAGGTTAGAGACGCTTTTATATTTTCCCGCCTCGATATCTTTTAATATTTGCTCTTCCTCTTTGTCTAATTTATAGCTTTTCATAAAAAAAATGTAAAATTTATAATTATTTTTTTGGTAAATATCTTTTTGTTGCTTTCCTGCTGGGAATGATTGTTTTTAGAAAAAACTTTTCTTTATCTTCAATAAATGGCACATAATAAATATAATTATTCATCCCAATTACAAATACTTTTTGATTGGAATGCTTACCGCTTGGATTATTAATTACATCTAAAAACTGTTTATTATTTAAGATCGAAACAATGTCATTGAAATTTATCCCCCGTTCTTTTTTCAATTTTTCATTCTTTTCCTTACTCCAATCAAAATATTTCACAGACCCATTGTATGACAAATAATATCAAATGTCAATATTGTACCAACTATATTAAATCATTTTCAATCATCGCTCTTATCCCATCAAACAACTTCTCCATCACCCATAAATTGTGAAAGGTCGCTAGAGTGTAGCCGAGGATTTCGCGTTGCTTGAATAAATGATGTAAATATGATTTTGTAAAATTCTGACAAACATAACATTCGCAATCCGTGTCCACCCTCTCCAAATTATTCTTATAAATCCCTTTCGTAATATCGATTTCTTGGTTTTTAGATTTGAGATGAAGTTTTGAGATTTGATCTTTGAGATTTGAGATCTTATAAAGCGTTCCCATCCTCGCCAACCTCGTCGGCTCCACACAATCAAAAGTATCTAACCCATATTTCACTAGATCAATTATGTCGTCCATCTGTCCCACACCAAGGAGGTGAGCCGGGCGGTCACTTGGTAGATAGTCTGCAACCCAACGGACTTGGTCTCGCATTTCGCGCTTTGTCTCCCCGACCGACACTCCACCGATTGCAACTCCTGGAGTGTCCTTCCCGACCACGTACTCTGCCGATTTTTTCCGCAAGTCCTCATAAACCCCACCCTGAATAACTCCATAAAGATATTGGATGTTAGAAGATGGGTTTGGAAACGGGTTAGGAGGCTGGAAATTAGAAATTGGATTTATTTCTGTTTTCTTCTCTCTATTTTCTTGACCCGCTTCTAAACCAGTCTTCCTATTTCCAACTGTCGAAATACATCTTTCCAACCACCTGTGCGTTCTCTCAGTCGCCTCTTTCGAGTACTTATAACTTGACCCATATGGGATACATTCATCAAAGGCCATGTTGATATCGGCGCCGATTTGTCTTTGGAATTCCATCGATTTTTCTGGTGTAAATTCGATTAATTTTCCATCAAATGTCGACCGGAATTTCACCCCATCCTCCGAGATTTTGACCAGTGATGGTTTTTCTTCACGAGACAATCGCCTGGGGCCCCCTTGGGGTGAGGCGGTCGAAAAAACACGGTGTCGAGTTTTCTCTTCTCTTGCTAGCGAAAAAACTTGAAATCCCCCAGAATCTGACATAAGAGGCATGTTTAATCCCGAATATTTATGTATTCCCCCTGCTTTTTCAATGATTTCTGTTCCCGGGTGAGTCACTAAATGGTAGGTATTAACAAAGGCGACTTGCACCCCGATCTCTTTCACAAAACTCGGAGTTAAGGCTTTAATTGTCCCCTTAGTACCAACCGGCACGAATGCTGGCGTATTAATTACTCCATGATCTGTCCTTATTTCCCCCAATCTTGCCTTAGATGACTTGGAATTATGTAGAACTTTAAAAAAATTATTCATAATATGAGCATCGCATCACCGAAAGAATAAAAGCGGAAATTATTTTTTATGGCTATATTATACAGCTCAACGAGACGCATCTTAGCTCCTTTGAACTGTAAAAATGCCTCAACCAGCATCATGAGAGAAGATTTTGGAAGGTGAAAATTAGTAATCATAATATCAACCATCTTAAAATCATAAGGAGGAAAGATAAAAAGGTCAGTTTTCCCAAGCGAAGGCAACTGTTTTTGAGTCAATGACTTGGGGTCCCCTTGGGGTGAAGTCGACGAAAAAACACGTTGCCGAGCGATTGACTCTAAAGTCCTAACTACTGTCGTCCCAACTGCTACTAATTTTTTCTTTACCCGCCGAAGCTTTAGCGAAGGTGGGCCCTCTTTATTCATTTCAATCTGTTTCCACGTTTTTTCATCAACTTCATAATATTCCTCATGAAGTTTTTTCATCTTTATATTCTCATCTGTTATAGGAGCAAAGGTTCCAAGTCCCACATGTAGAGTAATAAATAACCTTTCAATTTCCTTTTTATCAAGTTTGTCAAAGACTCTGTCAGTAAAATGTAGTGAGGCGGTCGGAGCGGCGGTCGAGGCAAGCCGCGCGCCAACTAGTGGCCGGGCGAAAACGGTCTGATATTTTTCAAGTAATTCATCTCTTTTCAAGGGGGATTTTTTAAGATATGGAGGAATTGGCATTGAGCCATATTTATTTAAGAGCTTGAATAATTTCTCACGAGAAAATAAGTGTTTTAACTCAAAAAAATGCTCCTTTTGTGAAATTACGCTTACAGATTCTCCATCTGGAAAATATAATTTTTCACCAACATTAATCTTTCTATCGACCATAACCTTAACCATTTGTGACTCAATCTGTTCATTAGCGAGAAATAAGACTGTCACCTTACCTCCGCCGGCTTTTTTCATAGTAACTCTTGCAGGAATCACTTTTGTATTATTCAAAACCATGAAAGAATTCTTAGGTAAATATTTATCTATGTTATAGAAGTGGTCAAACGATATTTGATTAGTTAAGGTGTTATAAATAAATAGCTTAGATGAATCTCTAGGTACGGCCGGGGTTAAGGCAAGATTTTTTTCCGGCAATACATAACCGTAGTCTTCTTGATTTATCATCTGCTAATTCTAGCAATTTATCCATTACTTGTCCGCCTAGATTAAAGCTGATTAAAGCTTCAACAGCTGATAATAATGATCCGTAAAACATTAGTCTCCAAGCTGACATTTTTCTTTTGAAAAGCCCAGGTATTGCCAAGGCTTCAATGACTAATACGGCTGCGGAAAATAGCATTCCGACTCCGAAATTAACTCCAGCTCGGACTCCACCTAGAAATGCAAATGGGGCAACAACAGCTCCCATCCCAAAAGCAAATAATATGGCGGGAAGCGCCATTACTAAAATAACAAGAGTTATCCAAGGTCCATATTTTACAATGACTTCCTTAGCGCTTTCCGGAAGCGAAAAAGGCGCTTTTTTAACTAAGTAAAGATCAAGAGTATCCTCAAGCTGAGAAAGGGCTGATTTTATATCGGCCCCATCTTTGACAGTTTTTGCCATATATTTTTAATAAATTTATAAATTTGAATCTACAATATTATACTTACCCCTATTAAAAAAACAAATGGGTTTTTTAAAGCAAGCCAACAATCAAGATAAGGGCAGGGATGATAAACATTAACCAAGCTGGTGTCCCTGATGCGGGAGGAGCTGGTGTAATTGTTGTTTTGGCAAGGACAATCTCTGTTGGCGTTGCGGTTGGTGCGCCTGGGGCAGTACAACAGGTGTTATATGATGGATTAGCCTTACAAGCTTCAGTGAAGTCAGGGGAAGTACAGTAGTTTGATCCGTCATGAGCCTGAACGCAGTTGTAGCCTGACCTACATGGATTAGTGGTATTATCACAATCCTTAGTACCACAGAGAACTGGAATAGGAGTTGCGGTCGGGCCTGGTGTATTGGTCGGCTGGCCAGGTGGAGTAGTTGGAGTAGCTGATGGAACAGGTGTGTTAGTTGCGGTTGGCCCAGGAGTCCCTGTTGGAGTGGGAGTATTTGTAATAATTGGCGTTGCTGATGGGGTTATGGTAGGACATATACAGTTTGGAGAGCTTGGACAAGATTTATTACGACATTTTTGCGCCGCCCCTAAACTAGTACATACAAGCTCATTTGGACCAGGCTCTTCATTAAAACATGGGGTCGAATTACTACATAAAGAATTACACGTTGACATTACCGGCTGGGTAGGAGTTGGAGAAGGTGTATTTGTTGGTGGTGGTGGCGTATTAGTCGCCGCCGGCTGGGTAGGAGTTGGAGTTACTTGAGTTTCACACGTACAATTTGTTTGACAGGTGATTTTTAATGGGTCGGTACCACAAAAACCATTTTGAACAAGTATCTTGCTTGGAATTTCACAATTCATAATCCTTACACAAGACGTAACTGCCGGAGATTCACAAATTGGATCTTGCCCGTTAGGACATTTAGGAATTTCAAAGCCACCTTCTCCTCCCTCACCAACACATTGTCCAGGACATTGAACTTCTGGACTACCTACTCCCCCTGACCATACGGTTGTCTGCCCTGAATTTATCCATTCACATCTGGGAGCTTTCACTGCACATTCTTTAAGTGCTTCACCACAACCATTAGTGGCATGGTACTCACTACATGGCCTTTCACTTGTAGGTACATAGGCTTTTTCTTCGGTAGTTATTAATTTATTCCTCAGATAATAACCTGTTATGCCAACTACTAAAATCATTAAAAAAATATTAGCAATTAGAAAAAAATTAGATTTTTGTTTTTTTTTGGATTTTAAGGGAGTGAAGTTGTTCATTGATTTAGTATAAGGTATTTATTTTACAAGTTCAACAAATTTATATTTAAAATTCTGGTCCGATCGATTTTCCTCAGAAATAATATTTTTAAATTCCGAGTAATCCGGAAAAAATGCGTCTGCCTGAAATTTCCCTTCAACAACTGTTAAATAAAGTTTTTCTGCATATTTAATCCCCTGATTAAATATCTCTCCGCCCCCAGAAATAAATACTTCAACCGGCTCTATTTTTTTTGCTAATCTTATTGCCTCTTCGACGGAAGAAACATAATAAAGATCTTTGGTAAGGGAGCCTGAGGCGATCGAGCCAGAAGATCTGGAAACCACAATTGTCCTTCTTGTGGGCATCGGCCGACCTGACCTTTGATAATAGCCCAATAGCGAATCATAAGTCTTTCTCCCAAAAATCACAGTTTTACCAACTGTTAAATTTTTAAATCGAAGAAGGTCTTCTCTTATATGCCAGGGAATTTTCCCATGATACCCTATTCCTCTGTTTTCATCCATCGCCGCCACTATTGAAATTGTTGGTATTTTATCCATTTTTAGATTGTCCTGCCAACCCGAAAGTCAACCCTGCCTGCCGGCAGGCAGGCTCCGAGGTTGTTAATTTTATTTGGCTAAAATTTATTTAAAATCCTCCCACTATTGTCACTTCTCCTTTTATTGGAGGATGAGGATTATAATTTATTACTTCAATATCTTCAAATTTAAATTCATCAATTTTTTTTACTTTTTTGTTTAATTTAAGCACAGGAAGCGGTCGAGGTTTTCTTTGTAGCTGCTCTTTTATTTGATCTAAATGGTTTGAGTATATGTGAACATCACCAAAGGTATGGACAAAGTCGCCTGGTACAAGATTGGTAACTTGGGCAACCATTAACAAAAGCATTGCATAGGAGGCAATATTAAATGGGACACCAAGAAATATATCGGCTGATCTTTGATATAACTGTAGGTTTAGTTTACTACCGATTACATTGAAGTGAAACATGCTGTGGCATGGCGGAAGTACCACTGATGTGTCCCGTGAAACAGCCATTTCATATATGTACTCCGGATTCCATGCTGACACAATTAAATGTTTTCTAAATCTTTGCTTTGAATCCTTAAGTTTTCTTATCACCCAACCAAGTTGGTCAATACTTCTGCTTTTATCAACTGGCCACTTTCTCCACTGGACGCCATATACCGGACCCAATTCACCAAATTTTTCTGCAAATTTTTTATCCTCCTTAATCTTTTGAATATATTCCTCCTGATTTAATAATCTTTGATTTTTGATCTTTGTCCGCCAGCTGGCGGATTGATCTTTGTATCGCTTATATCCCCACTCGTCCCAAATATGAACATTGTTGTCAATTAAATATTTAATATTTGAGTCTCCCTTGAGAAACCAAAGCAATTCATGAGTGATTGCTCTCATAAATACTTTTTTTGTCGTAAGAAGTGGAAAGCCTTTTGATAAGTCAAAACGAATCTGCCGGCCAAAGACTGTTTTTATATATATGCCAGGATTACCCCAAACTGGTTTTTTAATACCATTTTTTAAGATATCTGAAAGAAGATCGAGATATTGTTGTTCACCCGTGTTCATAATAAATAAATAATCAAATAATTAAATTTATTTATTTGCTTATTTCTTTATTTGTTTATTTTGATATTTATATCTGCTTCTCTCTCTTTTTTGTTGTTACTCTTCCTCCCTGCCACCCGCCTGCATCGCTATGCGAAGCATTGCGGGCAGGCTGCCCTTTATATTTGTTTTTCACGTTTACTCCCAGTCGTGACTCTGCCACCTTGCCATTGTCCACGATATTGATTACCTCCGCCATCAACCCACTCAAATTGAGCATGGACTATCCGGCATCCCATCTCAAGGGTGACCGGCATCGGTCCGGCATTTTTAATCGCAAAAGTTAATTTACCACAATACCCAGGGGCTACATTTCCAGTCCGTAAGAATAATCCTGATCTGAAAGTTGTCGTCCTTGGTTTAAAATTAATTGTAATATCTAAGGGGGTATTAACTTTCTCAATCGTGGTTGCAATCAAAAAATCTCCGGGCTTGATTGTGACTGATTTCTTTTTTCCTTTTTCATAAGTCTTTATTAATTTCATCCCTGGAGTTTCCCGCTCATATTCACCTAAAAATGCCCGACCACCTTGAAATTCATATAACTCTCCAAGTCTAAGATCAAATCCAGCTCCTTCTGGAGTTGTAAGTTCCCGGTCAGCCAGTCCTTCAACTAAATTTTTTTCTTTGACTAATTTGAGTAATATTTTTGGCCCAAGTATCATATTTAAATCATCTGTCATTCCCGCGAATGCGGAAATCTATTTTCATGGATCCCCCTCTTTCCCAAAGGGAAGCCTTCGGCTCAGGGGGATGACAAAAAACATTTTACCAAATTTCAAAATTAAAAAGGCAAATATTGCCATAATACTTCCATAATAAAAAGTCGTGGCTGGATTAATTTTATACCATAAAATTCCGGCCATAAAAGAAGCAAAAAATGCACTTACCGCTGTTGCGCTTTGATATAGACCGAAATAACTCCCTGACTCTTTTTCCGTTATAAATTCAGATAAATAGGCTTTTGAAACGCCATCGGTTGCAGCTATATATATGCCGTATAGTGGAAATAGAAGCCATATAAAAATTGGATTTTTTATAAATCCAAAGAGAAAATAAACTAAAGCAAAAACCAATAATCCTCCCTCAAAGACTCGCTTTGCCCCGATTTTATCTGATAGTTTTCCCATTGGTGTCGAGAGAACTGTCTGGGTAAGATTGTAAACAATATAAGTTAGTACTGTAAAAACGGTTGTCAAACCAAGGTTTTTAGCTCGAAGAATTAAAAATGCATCAGAACTATTTCCAAGGGAAAATATAATACTAGCAATAAAAAATGTTGATAATTTTTTGTTTCGCCAAATAAGGGAAAAATCTTGGAAAAAGCTTGATACCGTTTTTTTCGACCGCCTCACCCCTATAGGGGCCCCAGGCGATTGTCTCAAAAAAGGTATCTTCGCTTTTTCTCTCACAAAGAGAATCAATAATAAAACCCCAACTATTCCCGGAATTGCGGCAAAATAAAAAACAAATCGGAGATCTTCCTTAAAAAAATAAACGAGCATTAACCCTATGATGGGCCCAAGTACGGCTCCAAATGAATCAAACGCCCGATGATAACCAAAAATATGCTAAGCCAATTAAAATTTTTGAAATTGTCGAAAAGCTGTAACCTGTGATAACAAAAGGTTTCCTGCTTCCTATTTTGTCTGACAAATATCCAAATATGAATTTACCTATTGCAGCCGTCGCCTCAGCGACTCCCTCTATCAATCCAACTATCGGCGTTGAGACTTTTAAAATCGTGGTTAAAAAAATCGGGACAATTGGATAGACCATTTCCGAAGCCATATCGTTAAAGAAAGAAACTAAGCCAAGAATAAAAACACTTTGAGGGATTTTTCTGTCAGGTTTCATTATAGGAAGAATTCTACCTTATTTTGTAATCTCCATTATCTTCAAATTTAACTTCATAAATCGGCAGTCCCTTGGCTAATCTTTTTGCTGTCTCCATAAGATGGGTTTCTGAAGTTTCGCAAAAGGTGTTATAGAGCCATTCTTCATCCTCACCATTTTTAAAAGTTATCGCCTTATTATGCAATAGGGCGCTGCATAGTGCCCTATGGCGCTCGTCAACTAAACTTTGATGGTAAACAAAAATTTCAACAAACTTATTACCATTTTCTGTTTCTAAATTGTACTGAGGATAAACCCCCCAATTTCCATTGACCATGATTACTGCCCCCTCCATATGTTCGCCCTCAAGAATTGTTTCAACTGCTCCTTTATTTTTCAGTTGCTTTAATTCTTGTTGAATCAATTCTGTCTCATCAGAAGTCACCCCATAAGCTCTAGGATCCAATTTCATCTGCTTAAAATGCCCACAACCGGCCGCTTCAACCCCTGGGGTGGCGTGATGGTCTGTATGGAATTTAATGTTTTTTACTCCGCCTACAACTTCCGCAAGTGTTGTAATTAGTTTTTTGAAATCAATGTCAAACCCAAAAGATTTTGATGCCGCTAAAACCATTGCTATTTCCCCTACATCAGCGCCGGGAAAAGCCAATGCCGGTAATCCATCTTCATTTTTATATCTGCCATCAATACATCGGCTTAAGAATTTTTTTTCCGGATCAACTTTATATCTATTCTCTCTAATTAATTTGTCAACTTGCTCAATAGTTAAAAGTATTTTGCTCATTTTTTTATTAATTTATAATTATTTAAACAACGGATCAAAATCATGTTCAATACACGATGATTCGTCGGTCATTACTAAAAACTCGACCGATTTAAAAACTGAATTACACTTAGAATCATATCCTTTAATAATGTCTTCTAACGGTTCAAAGCTAATAAAAAATGAATTACTTGGATTTGGATTAAGATAGCACGTTTCTAAGCAGTTAAGAGATTCAAAATTATAACTATTTAGTCGACAGGTTGAATCAATATAATTAATGAAAGATCGCGCCGCAACAGCTTTTTCAACTATCGCTCCTCCCATTCTTTTTTCGGTTTTATAAATATGAGGATTTGTAAATTGTCCCATTGTATTAAAATATGAGGCCATTCTGCTGTAATTTGAATTTAAATCACTACAAGATCCATCCAAAATATAATTTAGTTTTTGAAAATATGCCAAACCCTGTCTTTTTTTTGTCATTTCATATGGTCCAATCACTAGTTCAGGGAATTGTTTTATTGTGATTGATTCCAAAAGTATTTTAAAATTGTCACCGCCAACAGGTTGTATTGCTGGAAGAATATTTTTATATGAAGCCTGTTGTCCAAATTTTTCCATCCTCGCACTTTCCAAAGTCCCCTCAGCAAACTTCCACCATTGTCCCGTTGGTCGTATAGAAAGACCTTTTCCGATTCTGTAATCACTACAGCCTTCAACCCGTTTAGTACTATTTGTTAAGGGTTTTTCTGTTTGCTGAAGTACATACTTAAAACCATTAAGAAAAGAACGATAGGGAATATATTCTATTAATTGAGGCGCTCTTTTGTAAATATTTTTTTCCATTCCCCACCAAGATGAGATAAACCCTTCAATTTCTCCATTAGTTCGATTTCTAAATAATGTCAACTTAGTATTAGGATTATTATCAAAATACCCGCTACGGATAGCATAAAAAATAAAAAAACCAAAAGGACTATCAAAATCACCATTGCCCACACCTGAACATAATAAAGATTCTGCATGATTAAAAACAATTTCATGATCTATTTCAAATAAGAATTCATAATCGTTTTGGTTTCCTGTGAATCCGGATACCAATCTCTGTCTAAAAATGTAATCAAATATAAGCTTTAGTTCTTCCGCATTTGTATAGTTCCCACTTAAAAGGTAGGGAAATGTATATCTATCATAATAATCAAGTCCTAAATCGCCGACTTTTACAAATCGTTTTCTTGCTGTTGAATAAGGGTTGGTTCGCACGTAGTCAATCCAATAATTAAGCACTTTCTTTGGGTCGCTTGTTAGTGGAGGAGTAGGAGTCGGGGTAATCGTTAAAGGAGGCATAGCCGCGCTGCTTTTATAACCAGTCTTCTTACTAGAAAATATATATGGGAGAGTAAAAACCATGACCAGTAACAGAACCGCGAATAACAAAAACGTCCTATTTACACAAAATTTATCTTTTTTCATTCGATAAGTTAAGCTTACTGACTGATAATAACGCTGTCAAGATAAATAGTGGATCGATTTGTGTGGATCGATTATGCTTTTATTTTTTTCTGTTTTTTAGTTTTTTGAGTCAGACCGTCGGCCTCTACTCTACTTGGGGTATAAAACAAATATTGATTAAGTTCATCTACTAGGATTAATAAACCCTGAGTATACATTTCAATTTTATCACCTGGAGGCAAATCCATAACTGGCCTATCCCATTTCCATTCCTCCTCTTTAAGCACTCTTCTCACCATTTCAGTCGTCAGAAACTCTCTTCCAAAGGAGCCTTTCATTGCGCTACTTGCTAAATTTATTATCCTAGAAAAACCCACGGCTATTTTTGGGTTTTCCCACAAAAATTCTTTTAAGTCCAATATAAAGGCTCTTTTTAGATAAGAATCTTCGTAGGTTTCTAATTTTACTGGCGGAAGATTAATTTCTGGAAATAATTGCTGTAATTCTTGATGTACTCTTAAAGCGTTGCTACTAACAGGCATTTCAGGGATGTCTATATTAGCTGTTCCTTTGTTAATGCTCTCAAGCCAATAATGCCACTGGGTTTTTTCATTTTCCCCGGTTGAAATATTATATTTCGAAAGTGGATATATGACTATAGATTGCTTTTCGTATGGATTGTCAAGTTCCATAGTCGCATTTACTAAAGCGTCAAATGTAATATGACTGGCCTTACCGCCAAACCAATCTGCTTTTTCTTCATCTGTTTTTTTACAAATTTTAAGAAGTTTTTACCCGGGGGAACCAAGCCCAAGCCTATAAGGGATTCTGCCGCACGATATCCAAGATTTGTATAACGCTTCTCCACCCTTGAAGCTTCATCATAACCAATTTGAGTATCTACCTCATTGAAGTCATATTCTTTTTGACTAGCTTGTATTTTGCTCATCCACCCGGTTACAAGCTGCTCTGCCTGGATTCTTTTTTCCTCAGGCGAGGCCAGCTTCCAAGCAGCCGCTTCAACTTTTTGTGGACCTCCACAACCTACCAGTACTGCGGTAGTTACAGCGCCTATCCCGGCTAATTTTAATAAATCTCTTCTTGAAATTTTTTCTTTCATATTTCAAAAAATCTGTCTATTAATTTATAACAACACTAAATTTCATTTGTTTCTTAAAACTAAGAACCAGAAAATAATAAATAATGAAAAAAATAAATATTTTTCAAACAATTCTGACATATTTTTACGTTTCAACTTCAATGACGGGAATTTTTTGTTTTTTTAAAGCTGAAATAATATCTGGTGATATTTTCCCTTTGAGCACCGTAACAGCAATTGTTCCGTGATGAAAACTCATAATGTCTTTTAACTGTTCCCATACCCCTGGTCTGTAAAGAGGTAATCGCTGATCAAGCCCTTTTAAGCCGATCTCCCAATTTTTACCACTTGTTCCACTATGAGCTAACATCTCTGTGTTTAAAAGTTCCCATAAGGTAGCAACGCCTCCGGCAAAAATTTTTGCTTCTTTTCCTGTCAAGTTCGCCAGTCCGGGCATGATAAACTTTAATCCGGCTGATGTCGGCTCAGGCTCATCAGACACAGGATCTTTTAGTCGAAAATTGTCAAGTGAGGCCGCAAAAGCCAAAGAGTCAGGATCATTATAATCAGCTAGTCCAATAACAACAGTCGCATGAG
The DNA here is from genome assembly GCA_000990565.1 of Candidatus Roizmanbacteria bacterium GW2011_GWA2_35_19. Taxonomy (GTDB): domain Bacteria; phylum Patescibacteriota; class Microgenomatia; order UBA1406; family GWC2-37-13; genus GWC2-37-13. The sequence goes on from LBQC01000025.1 coordinate 25,966, forward strand.
GAAAAACGCTTCCAGGACCAATATCTTGTTCTACTAATTCTCCACCCCCAACTCTTTCATCGACACAAATGACCCAATAGTTGTCATTATCTAATCCTCCTAAGATCTCTTGTTTTTCTTTATCAGGAGCGATTTTATATGTATTATTGCCAATTGATTTAACGTCCAGATAGATCGTTAAATTTCCAGGCAACTCCACGCCAATTGTTAACTCTCCGCTTTGTATTTTTTCTTTAACAAAATCTTCTCCTAGTTTTTCTATTAATCTATTGACTGTTTCTCCAGTTTGTATCAAAGCTCCCTGAACTCCTCCGACCGGACCCATACCTTGAAATCCACCACAATGATAGGCACCCGCATACTCAAACGGCGAAGAAGATGAATCTCTTGTTCCTATTAAATCTCTATATTGTAAAACGTCTTTTAACTGCTCGGCGGTTACTTCTATTTCTGTGTCCATAGGAGTTTCTCCAAATAGTCTGTCTAAACGAGAGGCTTCTATCTGGGCGTGACCACGAAGATTAACTCTTTCGCCTTGATC
>LBQC01000026.1 GCA_000990565.1 Candidatus Roizmanbacteria bacterium GW2011_GWA2_35_19
TGTCGGGTACCATGCAAAAGACAAAATTATTTTTAGCCGTAGAAAAAAAATAACTGCCATTAGATACATAAAAAAACAAATCAAAAGACTTTAAAGTTTGCATGGCCACTAAAGAAGAAGATATTAAACTAACCGGAAGCCACTTCAATGTTTTAAAACATTGAAGTGAAAAGCGTTTTTCTAGATCTTGACTTAGATTTTTATTCCAAAAAACAGTCGCTTCAGCGCCGTTATCTACTAACACGTCAATGATGGATAAAATATGCTTTTCTCCTCCTCCAAGCGTGTCTAAAAATGGATTATAGAGTCCTACTTTAAGTTTTTTTACTTCGATTTTTTTCATATAAAAAAAGATAAGTAATAGTTTTTGAAAATGCCTGATACATTGATTCTATGAATCCGATTGCTCCATCAAGAAATCCCATTTTTATGATCAATCTTCTAGTAAATTCTGCGATAAACTTCCTAAAGAATGTAGAGACATCAGCCTCTTTTTTTGCATTATAAAGAAGATCAGATTCTATATTTTCAAATTCAATTGTCTTTTCAACCATCTTTTCAATATTTCCATGAAAATAATGTAATATTGGATTTTTTAAATAACCAATCTGGCCTTTTACAATAGGTGTCGAATGAATTCTTTTAGGCCAACTAGAAAAATGTTTTTTGTTGATTAGCCTGACTTGGTAATCCGGCCACCAGCCACCGTTTTTTAACCATTTAACTTTTCCAAAAACGTTTTTACGCGGGATACGATAATGTGTGGTTGAAAGAAATTGATTTTTAATATTTCGATTAATTTCCTTGGCTAATTCTTGAGTTAGTCTTTCGTCAGCGTCTAGAATAAATACCCAATCAGTCTTGGCCTTACTAATTCCAAATTCCCGTCCTGGCTCAACATAGTTTGAGTGATGAAAGGAAAAAATCTGAGCGCCGTGAGTCTTTGCTAATGTTGTAGTTTTGTCGACACTTTCCATATCGATAACTATAATATCGTCAGACAGTAGTTTGGCGCTACTTATACAATCCGCAATATTTTCTTCTTCGTTATAAGTATTGATTACGACAGTTAAGTCCATTTATAAGTAATATTATACAGCCTGAAGGTTAATTCTGGGGAATTTGCCAGAGCTCAATATTAGTTCCATTACTCATTTTTTTAGTCTTAGTAAGCTTAGCGTTTTTTGGTGTATTTATCTCTCTCCATTTTACGACTCTTTCAGGATAGTTTTCCTTATCGACTATATACCAACACTTATTATCTACGTATTTGTCTACGGGGTACATTCTATTTTCAATTTTTGAAAAATAACCCAATAGATACTGATATGTATAGGGAAAAATTGGAGGTGTATAAACCCGCATGCAAAATTGCTTTTTGTTATTGTCCAATAAGTATCGAACGGTTTTTATATCTGCCCTTAGTCCTAATTGTGGAATTTCTGTTTTTTTTAATTGTGGTAGGAATGACAAAATATTAGTAATGAAAAAAACAGAAATAAAAAATAATTTAATTATTAAAAATGAATAACTCTCGTTAAGAGAAAATATTAAAATGATAAGAAAAAGTAAAATAAATTGTATACCGTCTAAATAATAATCCCAAAAAAAATTACTATTATTTAAAGTAGATAAAAAGAATAGAAGTAGAGTTTGAAAGCTTAAAAAATATATTAGGCTTGATTTTTTTGAAAATATTTCTTTTTGCCCTTTTATAATAAATAAACAGAGCAACAATATGGTTATGATTGCGAGAATCAATAATTCAGACGGAAACATCTTTACGAAATAATTAAAGAATAAGTTTACTCTTTCAAGAAAAGCGGTCTTATATGAAATTTTGTTGGTTGATGTTGGGTCTTTGAAAAAACTTAATAAAGAATTTGTTTGGATAAAATTATTTTTTAATTCAAAAAGAATCCGAGGTAAAGTCGGAATAACAATACCAGTTAATATTAGTTTTAAAGAGTCAATTTTGGTAAAAATATTGCGAAATTTGCTAAAAAATATACTTGCTAAAATAAACGAAGTAATAAAAAAGATTCCAAAAGCCACTTCAAACTCAAAAATAAATCCCAATGCTAGTCCTATCAATAGAAGATAGAATTTTTTACCTTCGACAGTATATTTATAAAGTGCAAACAAATATAAAAGAACAAACAATGGGGCAATGGTATTGTTACTAACAAAAAAAGCAAGCCTTACAAAGAATTCCGAAGCAGAGACAATGATCAAAAAAAATATTAGAGAAAAAAAATCAAACTTTTTATGAATAAAATATGCAAATAGAAAGATAGCGGCGGAAGATAGTATAAAAAGACCGATATAAAATCCGGAAGGCATACCATTGAATATTAGATAAAAAGCAGCAAGTAGGTAATACCACCAAACACCGTGATAAACTCCCATTATTCCAGTTGTTGGTCCTAAGAATACTAACTTTTTTTCCCTCAGTATTTCTTCTGCTCTTAAAAAATCCCGACCTTGATCATAGGTATAGGGAACCGTTTGGTTAACTATTGGTGCGATTCTAGAATAGAAGAAAATAAAGAGAATAGTGAGTAGAATAAATATCTTGAGCCATTTCATAGATATGTTGTCTATTATATAATATAAAAAAATGATTCTTACACTTCTGTATCTACTAATTTTATTAATTTTGTCTGTCTATACGTACGCGTTAATTGATCCAAATATCACCATGTTTAGCAATAAGGCATGGGAGCTGTTTCGTAATTTTGTGGTTGATTTTGGTTATAACAATCGCGCAAGCTCGTGGATAGTATTTCTAATCCTGGTGACTTTACTATTTATTTTTCACTTAATATTTATTAGACCGAAAAACGTCAAGATTTATAATCCAATGAAGTTAGGTTTAATAATCGGAGCTGTTATGCTCTTTTCGTATTCATTTTTGTCACACGACTTACTGAGTTATATGTTTTATGGAAAAATATTAACTCATTATCATAATAATCCATATTTTCATATGCCAGCAGAATACTATCTTGATCCGTGGCTTCGATTTACTCAGTGGACTGGGACAAGATATCCATATGGACCAACATTTTTACTTATATCAGCAATACCATCATTCTTAGGATTCGGGAAATTTTTTTTGACGTTTTTTTTATTTAAAGGAATATTTATATTTTTCTATTTAATGTCTGTTTATTTACTTGCGAAGTTGAATAGACATTGGGCAATTTTTTATGCTACAAATCCATTGATAATAATTGAGGGACTTGCAAATAATCACAATGACTTTATTGCTTTGTCGATTACTATCTTGGGATTTTATTTACTTAAAAAGAACAAAAATATAATCGCACGAATAACACTATTGTTTTCTTCAGGAATTAAATACATGACGCTTCCCTTATTGTTTTTACCAATTAAAAATAAAAAATATATTGTGATTCCACTTATTGGGACAGCGATGGTATTAGGCTATCTATCTTTTTTCTCAGAAATTCAACCATGGTATTTTTTAATGCTCTTTGCCTTTATTCCATATTATAAAAAAATAATCTACAATCTTAATATATTTTTCTTTGGTCTGATTATGTCTTATTACCCATATGTAAGGTTCGGAGGGTGGGACAAAGTAATCGGGTGGACGACTGATCAAAAAGTAGGCGCAAAGCACCAAATAATTCTGACTTTTTTTGTTTTAAATATAATTTTTCTACTATATAAAAACCTAATTAAGAAGAAGATACTTTGAACCCTTACTTATTTCGGGAGTTATAATGTCACTATAGGAAAACACCTTTAGATTTACCGGGCATCTTTCTGAGTTCATTATCTGGATTGACCCTGGCATTTTTTCGTTAGGGCACAAATCTGTAAAAGTTATATTACCTACTTCAAACCTACCGCTACTAATTATCGCTTTTATTTTAGTAGCACTGTTCTCTTTATAAAATAAATAGAGAAGCATAGTCTCTTTAGGGTCATTCACATAAATATATATTTGTTTATTTTTAAATTTTATTTCGGATGAGACTTTATCAAGGAGGCGTTTTTCATTCATATGCCATTGTTCTCCCGACATATATCTGATCGTTGTTCTATACAAAGTAAAGAAATATATAAACGAAGAAAGATAAACAAAGAAAACTATCGAGAAAATAACATTCATATTTTTTAAAAAATGATTAGCAAGAAAATAAATACCCGTTGATATGAAAAATGAATAACCAAGAATAAGTGGAAGGCCCCTTAATGCAAGCGTAGGTGAATCTGTCATTATTCCGATGGCTATTGGAGTAACGAAGATTATAAGAAAAAAAGGGATGGTAATTTTATAGCCATCTTTAAATACCCTTGAGGCAAAGTAAAAACCAATAAGAATAAAAACAAGATCAAAGAAATAAAATAGTCCAATGAAGCCTGTACCATATAAAGGATGAGTGTCTCCTTTGACAAATAGTGTAGTGGGATTAAAGGCTTGGATATATTTATCAATAAACTGACCTCCTAAATACGATGCCTTATTGTGAATAAAATACCTTAAAACAGTCGGTCCTTTTGACATTTCACGAAGAATGTCAACAGACTTTGAAATTTCTACAGTATTCAAAGGTAAAATTTTTGTTTTAAGACGGTCTTTAAAATAGCTACCGGCCGGCGAAATCCATGAAAGAGCGAAAAAAAATAAAAACATTATAAGAGAAATTAATACATTTCTTCCTATTTTTTTTACACTAATTTTTTCTCTGTAGAATGTATCTTTCAGCAATAGGGCAATGAAGAATAAGAAAAAGGCGATTGTCTTAATTCCCATATATGAATTAAAGCTAAAGAACATAGAAAGAGTGAATAGTGAATATTTAGTAATTGGCCTTAGCTCGGATAATAAAACGATGATAGCAAGTAAATAGAATACTAAAGCGGTTGGAGCATCGATTGATGACATCGCTGATAAATAGGAAAACCAAGGCGAAAAATTTAAAACAGTAAACCCTATTAATGAAAAAGTTCTATTTTTTGTTAATTTAAAAAGGATAGAGTAAAAAAGTACCGGGATAAGAGAATTAAATATAGCGTAAGGTAGTCGACCAGAAATGACAGATTTTTCCATAAAATGATAAGAGATGGATCCAAGATAAACAGGAATTGCCGATGTCGCATTAAGAATTCCTGAAGTTAAAAAAAATTTATTTGAAAAAATATCAGAGCCAGTCTTAGTTAGAAGGTAGCCGTTTAAAAAATAATCCGCCTCATCATGAGTGATTGAAGGAAATCCAAAGAACAAAAATACAAACCTTGTAAGAAGTGAAATTACAAATAGTGTGATTAACAGCATAAAATTTGAATCTTTATCAATATAATTATATCAATTAGTTAAAATAATGATAAATATGCACTCCAAATTGCTTAAAACAATATTCATGGTAATTTCTATATTGTTTTTATTATTTATTTCCAAGAAGTATTACGATCAATCAACCTCTTTTGCATTTGTAGATGAGTATGACAATATAGCCGCTGCCCACCAGATGATTAAGGGTAAGAAACTATTCTCTGAAGTTTTTCATAATCGCCAAATAGGACCAGTATATATGAGCTACGTAATCCAAAAGATCGTAAAGCCTCAGACTCTTTATCAGCTTATTACGGTCCACAGGCTATTTATAATTACTTTTAGCTTAAGTTTTTCCATTTTATTCCTACTTAGATTTGGATTATTGGGTTTTGGTTTTCCATTATTATTTGAGCCAATAAAATATTATTTTCACGGAAACTTATTTCTAGGTGAGTCGATGATTGTCTATCCAATTGCTTACTTAGTATTATTACTTTTCGAGAAAAGTAATAAAATATTTTTTTTTGATACGATACTCGTTGGGTTTTTTTCTTGGTTTATAATTTTTTCACGTGAACCATATATTCCCCTTGTAATTTTTTTGTTTATTTTAGTTTTCATAAAACAAAAAGACCTGAAAGGTTTTATATTGTCATCAACAATTGTGTTTTTGCTATCGCTAATTGCTGTTTTTGGATTAAATCTTAAAGATTATTTTTTTCAGCTATTCGTTGTTAATAGAAGCCGAATAACCGGCAATAGTTTTGACAAATTAGATAATGTGAATTTATTTACAAGCCTTACTTATCCGATTTCAGTTTTGTTTAGTGATGGAAAGTGGAATCATTTAAGGCAGATTCTTTCAGTATATTCTCTTACTCTAATGTCATTAATATTGTATTTTTTAGTGATATTTAAAAAATATAGATTGATTTTAATAAGTATATTACTATTAGCATTTTCTGCGATACGGGTTGTAAATCCGGGCACTGTTTTTTATGGTGCTTACAGAACAATGGTTTGGATAAGCCTTCTCATAATTTTAACCCTTATTTATTTAAGAAAGCTTATTAAATCAAAAAAAAATATAGCACCAATTCTTTTTATATTTCCTGTAATTTTCCTATTTTCGATTTTTTCAAAAGAATCATTTATACTCAAAAAAATTGATAAAGTTCAATCTTTTGATATTAATTACAATCGTTTTTTTGTTAACGGAGAGGTTATCAAATTATTGTCGCATTCAGGGGACACTTTATTTGTTGACGGATATGATAGTCTTTTATTTTGGCAGGCCGACATCAAAAGCGCCTACAAGTATTCTTTTTATTACCCAAACATGAAAGATATTCAAACATTTGACAAAGCAAAAGAATTAATGTTTAAAAAAAATCCTCCAACTTTTTATTTTATAGATTGCGTATACAGGAATATCAATCCTATTCCGAAAGTAATAAAAAATGATTATCTTCAGTTTATTTATTCAGTAACTAATGATGACACTTGTTTATACGTAAATAAAGTTAAATTGGCAAGCTTGGACAATGAGCGATTAGACTCAATTAAAAAATATAATTATTTTCTGAACTTATCTCCTAAGTAGGACTTTAAAAACCAGTAAGCGTGTAATGGATGAGTAAGGCAGTAAGCAAATTCTTTTTTGCAATTTGGGGCGAAATATACTTTCTGTTTCAAAGGTATTTCCATCGAATTATTTATTATTAGAGAGACTTTAGTACTCGCTGGTTTGTCATTATATAAATCTACATATTGAATATATTGGTTGGCGAAATTTTTTACAACTTCTTTTTTTGATATGTTAAGCGAAGTTTTAATATCAACATTCTCCTTAACAATAATGGGTAATCCATAGACATCTTTTGCAGAAAAAAATAACCTGACAGGATTTCTTCCGGCTATTGCAAATTGATTATGAGGAGCGAGGAAGCTATTTAACTGGCTAATAGTTCTCCCGACGGGTTCCGGGAACAAATAAGGATAGGCGAGCTTTCGAAGATTGAGTAATGATTTACTTGTTGAGGTAAAAGAGATTTCCCAGCCATCATTAAAATATTTGAAGAGTCCCGAAATTCCATTGTCTTTCCCATAGCTAATTTTAAAACCCGTATTACCTTCTGTTTTATATAGAAGTGGTGAACTCTCCTTGTTATATTGATTGAAAACTAATTGATTCTTTTCAATCGGCGATATATTGATTAGATCTTCAAGAAAAATAATTGAAATTTTTTTAGAGTCATCAGAGATATAAGAAAGGACTATTCTATCAGTTAGTTTTTCAAAATTTAATGATTTTAATTCCTTGACTTTAGGCAGTTCAAGACTGTCCGTTTCATTTTTTATATCATTATCAAATTGAAATAAAAATTTTTCTTTTTGTTGGTTAAAAAACCCTTTGAATGGTAATTTTTTAGAGTCAAATTTATAATTAAATGACCCGTCAATTAAATAGGGGACAATCCAGTATCCGTTTTTTTGGGATGAATATTCATTATAAGGATCAGAATAGCTTTTGTCATAAATTCTAAGGTCAGTAATTAACATTTGGTTGTTTTTTACGAGAAGCCTTACTCGATATTTTGGTGTTGTTATCCAAAAAGCCCTATTCTCGGTACTATTAACCAAATCAAAGCCGGAGTAAAGAGTCATTTTTTGTTTTGACCAATATTTATACATCTCATTTACATCCGCAAAGAAAATATTTTTTTTGCTACCGAGTTTTCCTACAAGCTCAAGCTGGGCTTCAAATTCTCTTTGATATTTTTCATCCATTGAATTCTCAAGACCAAGTAAGGCAAATCCAAAATGGTCAAGAGGTTGACTAAAGGTCTCTGTGAGGAGTGAGGTAAAATACCCGAAAGATCGACCTGCTTTCATATAGTCATTTGGCTGACTAGTGTATGTGCTTGTTTTATCACCGTAGTTATAGAGAGGATCGGTTATAGTCTGTCCCTTTTCGGTTATGCCTTTCCCAAGTAAGGAATTAGAATCCTTCGCCCTTAGGAACGGGGAAACCCTTGCAAGGCGGTCGCCCATTGGTTCAATATCACTGTGAAAATACTGATGCTTATTACTTGCTAATCCCAAAATTGTAGACGCTAAAGGCAACATAGGAATATCGGGAACAGCACTAGTAATTGCTAATGCCGCGCCCATCGCGGCGTCCGGGTCTTTGTCTATTAGTAAATCTAACATGCGTTCCGGCAAGCTGCCCCCTACAAATCCCATTTCAAAAGGCTTAGGAATTTTAATAACATAATCCCCTATGATTCCAAGGTGCCAATAAGTGTTTTTTTCTTCCGCGCTTAAACCCTTATACCAATCCTCATCATGATTTTTAGTCCAAAGGATAACGCTTGGAATGGTCACTAGTTCAAAAGTTTTCATACCAAATCCAATTGGGTTATCTTTCACGGCACGGGCTATAGTTCTGGTTCCCGCAATGCTTGCCGTAAAAAATGGTACAAACTTTCCAACACGTCTAGCCTTAACCCCCATTTCTGCAAAGTCCGCCGTGCCCTCACGAAACACTATAGCCGCCTTTTTAATGGCTTCATCTGCGGGCATACCATTCTTAATTAGTTGCTTATAAGCGTTCTTAGCCATTGTGAATCTTGGAAGCTGTTCCACGATAGAACTAAAATTATTAACCGCAACAAATGGATTTTTGGTGCTGTCCCTTAATCGCAACACAATAGACTTTTGGGCATCTTTTAAATTACCTTGCACGGCGGAACTAATCAAACCGGGATTGCGTTCCGTGGTTATCTTGCTAACCGTGCTTTGAATATCCTTTGTAATCAGCTTATGAAATTCCCCGCCTGCGCCCGCCTTTTGTAAGTCCATAAAAAATTCACTTTGTCCCATGATTTCCCCAAGGGCTTTTGAATAATCGTAAGTAAAATGTTTAACCGAACGGGGGGCAAGCATTAAGGAATCGTAAGCAAACTTTCCCCAACCATCCTTAAGGGGATTAGCCATATTGGTTTTATCCACCGCGATAGATGTTATGGTATCGCGGATAAAGTTTCTTAATATAAAATCGGGTGTTGATGTTATCCCAAATCTTTTTACATTCTTTAGGGCAACCATCATTTTAGCCATGGACCCCATATCTTGCGGCTTTGCACTTTTGATAACGTCAAGTAACATTTTATCCTTAACTTTCCACGCTTCCCATTTCCCATTCCTTTGAATAGTAACAACATCATCGGCAAGGTTTGCGGGTTTTTTCTTACGTGATGCAGCAAAAACTCAAAGGCAACAAAGCAATCAAAAAAGACAAA
>LBQC01000027.1:0-9562 GCA_000990565.1 Candidatus Roizmanbacteria bacterium GW2011_GWA2_35_19
AATTGGTCACCAGAAAAAACAGTAGAAGACTCAGTCAAATCACTTCTAATTTGGTATAAAAATCATCCTGAAGGCTGGGAGTTGTGATAATTTGGAGCGGGATACGGGAGTCGAACCCGTCCTATCTGATTGGAAATCAGATGTTCTACCGATGAACTAATCCCGCGAAACAATTTTTAATTATACAGCAAACTTAGAGATTTATAAAACTGCTTATCACCGTAACATTACACTGATATAAAAAAATTTTAGACTTTAATATCGAAGATTTTGTTGGGTTTTAGTCCACCTTTAAGAAGTTTGATTTTTCCTTGCGATACTTGGAAGTGAAAAGCCAGTATCTGCTTTACTTCTTTATTTGCTTTTCCGCCTTCAGCCTTTGATTCTACATATACATAAAAACTGTCATCTGCCTTTTTGATAATTTCCGGTTTTTTGGATTCAGGAAATACCTTAACTTTAATTAACATATTCAAGCATCGGGTAATTTATTATATTCTTTTACTGTATAACCAATCTGTATTAAGCCGGCTATAAATATGGCGGCAAAAAGGGCATATGGAGGGCCAGATACACCGATCAAGGGTATCGAATAGTAACATCCCAAAGTGATTATAAGGAACACAGCGATATTTGAATAAAGAATATATTTTGGTTTTTTGACGGTATAAAGCAAGAAGAGAAGAGGAAGATTAAGATGGGAATAAAGAAGAAATGCCAAGCTTAAATTTTTTGTAATTAAGGCAGTCTTTATAAATTCTTTAGTAAAAAATATTTCAAAAACAATGTTCGGAGTGAAGAAAAGAGCAATAAAGAGCGCTGTAGGAACTAGTAAGTAAACCGCACCATGCTTAAACTCTTTGATTACCTGTTCTTTTGTTTTAATATCTGAAAATCTGGGAGAAAGCACTTGAGTGATAGAGGTAATACTTGCCATAACGGTCAAAATTATTTTTTGAGATAAGCCATAGTACCCTACTTCGGGAGACTTACTCAAAAAGAATGAAAGTAAGAACAAATCCATTCTTAGGGCTAGATTAAAAAACTGTGAAGCAATAAAAAAAGTTAAAGTATATCCAAATCGAAATTCTTTTTTATTAACTTTAGCTTTGGCAATTTGGACGAAGACATATTTTTTTTCAAAGAATAAAAATAGAAAAAATAATAAAGGCCCGAGTATTCCAAAGACAAAAATGATTGAACCAACAGTAATGAGTTTCAATGGAATAAGGCCTAGAATGATAATGGTTTTTGCAATATTTGAAACATTGAGGTAGACATTGGCTTGTAAAAATTTCTTAGCGGCGTTAAGGGCATTTATCGCATAGTTTTGCCAAATCAAAAAAAGAACAGAAAAGGTAGTGATATATAGCTCAGAGGGTGGGGCCCCAGTCTTAAAAAACACTTTATCAAGGTATGGGAAAAATATGAAAAGAATTGCAATGACAATTGCTGAAAACCCTGTCTGGTAAGAAAAAATTGTTTTTAAAAACACATAAAGGTTTTTATGCTTCTTTTCGATCATTGCCGGAAGATATGAATAAATGCTTGCAGTTGTACCAAAGTCAAGGATATTAGCCAGTACATAGGCGATTCCAAGAAGAACACTTAAAACTCCGTAGTCTGAGGGCTCAAGGATGCGGACAAGCAAAAACGCAAAAAAAGCAGTAAAAAAAACGTTGAGGTAATTACCAATTGTATTAATAAGAATATCTCGACTTGTAGGCTTCTTTAAGAATCCAAATATCCTATTGAGCATCCTATCATTTTACCACGAATTATTTTTCAAAGATTTATTACTAATCTCGAAGACACTTTTCATTTCGTGACACCTATAAAAATTTACAATGAAAAAACATCGAAGTCTTTAGCAATCGATAATTCACCGGTGAAACCTGATTTTCTAACCTCAACTTCAAGCTCCTTATCAGAATATTGACCGGTAAGATGGGAAAGAATAAGTTTCTTGATATTTTTTTTAACTGCGAGAATTCCGACTTGAGTTGCATTAAAATGACCAAATTCAGTCATATCTTGCCCTATCGCGGCTGCGCACTCAATTACTAAAATATCGGCGTTGTCTGATGCAGAGTTTATCCCTTCACATGGCCCACAGTCGCCTGAATAGGTAAATAATTTCTGACTTATTTCAAACTTCATGGCATAAGTATCCATTCTGCCGGATTGATGATTTACAGAAAAAGGCATAATGGACAAATCTTTATCTAGTAGAAATTTTTTATCTTTTTCAAATTCTTCATAGTGAAGATCAAGGACGCTCGACAAAATTTCATCATAGTTGCCTTTATAGTGAGTCGCATCCCAAAACATTCTAACTCTCTCCTCTATCCCCTTTGGTCCATAAATATTAAGTATCTTTTTTTCGTTAGCCCATCGGGCTCTTCCGCTTATTGATTGGATGAAAGACAAAATCATGAAGTGATCGGGGTGGAAATGGCTAATCAAAATATTTTCAACTTTGTAGTAATCAATCTTTATTTTTTCAAGTCGATACCGGGTGCTTTCACTACATTCAATTAAGTATTTTTTATTGTTATGTTCAAGTAGATACCCTGACGGGTGCCGAAAGTCGAAGGGTTTATAAAAACTTGAGACGGCAGTACCGGAACCTAAGATTGTTAATTTACTCATAATTTTCAATTTAAAATTCGAAATTTGAAATCAATATTAAATTATTTAGATTTGAATAAAAATTTAAAATTTCTAATTAAAAATTAATTTACTAACATTTTCATTATAGTGTATAATTCATAAGATAGATTATAAGTAAAAAAATATATGGCAAAAACAGCACTAATAACAGGAATTTTAGGACAGGATGGACCCTACTTAGCTAAATTATTACTAGAAAAAGGCTACAAAGTATATGGCTTAATCAGAAGATACTCCAACCCGACATTTGACAACTTGGATTTTTTGGGAGTGACTAAAAAAATCGAATTTGTTGATGGAGATATGACTGATGAATCCTCACTTCTCCATTTAATAAAAAGGACGATGCCTGATGAAGTATACAATCTAGCCGCTCAATCTTTTGTCGGAGCCTCTTGGCAACAAGCAAAACTCACAACTGAGATAAATGCTCTTGGAGTCCTTTACTTATTAAACGCAATAAAATTTTTTTCACCAACAACCAAGTTTTATCAAGCATCAACAAGTGAAATGTTTGGGATCAGCCATGACAAGGGATTCCAGGACGAAAATACAATCTTTCATCCTCGATCTCCTTATGGAATCTCAAAGGTTTATGCATACTGGATGACTGTAAACTTCAGAGAATCATATGATCTATTCACATGTAACGGGATATTATTTAATCACGAATCCCCTATCCGCGGGATACAATTCGTAACCCGAAAAATTACCGATGGGGTCGCTCAAATAAAAAATGGATTAGCCGATAAACTGCACTTAGGTAATCTTGATGCCAGACGTGACTGGGGATTTGCTGGTGATTATGTCGAGGCAATGTACTTGATGTTACAGCATAAGACTCCTGATGACTATGTAGTTGGAACTGGCGAGAATCACTCAGTTAAAGATTTTGTAGTCGAGGCATTTTCGGCCGCAGGAATACCCGATTGGGAAAAATACGTAGTAATTGATGCCCGATTCAAAAGACCGGCTGAAGTACCAAACTTGAAAGCCCGAGCTAGTAAAGCTGAAAAACAATTAGGGTGGAAAACAAAGACTTCTTTTAAAGACCTTGTGAAGATGATGGTTGAGGCGGACTTGAAGAGATATGAAGCTAAATAAGTCCTTAAAGTCTGTAAAGTCGAAAGTCTATAAAGTCAGAAGATTACAAGGTTTTTATTAATCCTGATATTAATTTAGATATTTCAAAAGTTAAGTCATTAAGTAATTTATATTCATCTTGGTTAAAGTATTCAAAATCTCTTCCTATATAAGTCATTGATCTAACTTCAGCTGCTGATCCTTTAGCAATAAACAAAAAGTTCTTGAATTCTTTATCACCTCGTCTTTCAAATCCTTCGGCTATATTATTCATGATCGAGATTGAGGCCCTCTGGATTTGGTCTTTAAAAGAATAGTCAGAGCAGCTAATCATGATTTTATGAATTAATAAAGTTATTTCTTTCGCTTTCTTCCAAGAATATATTTCTTCAAAATTATTTATTTTCATATTTATATTACTTTATGGACTTTATGGACTTTAAGGACTTTATGGACTTTAAGGACTTTATGGACTTTAAGGACTAATCTGTCAAGGGACTATATGCTACAAGGGAATATGGCCATAAAGTATAATCATGATATGAAACGAGATTCTACTATAGATAATCTCCGTGGTTTAGCCATGCTTGCGATGATCATAGTTCATGCGACCTCTTATTTTCTAAAAGATAGCTTAACCCTAGCTATTTGGGATAATCTTCAATGGGCGGTGCCGGTATTTTTATTTTGTTCGTTTTATCTTTATTATAAAAACACAAAGTCCTTTGATAGAAAAACAGTTGCTCCATATTTAGAGAAAAGATTTGGAAGACTTCTCATCCCCTACTATCAATTTTTACTGGTATATTTTCCGCTAGCTTATTTATTTATTCCATCGAAGCTAAGTATGAATACTGTCTGGGCCAATATATTTTTGTATGGAGGACTTGATCTTAATTGGTTGCCATTACTTTTCATTTATTTGATTATTATAATGCCACTCATGTTTATTTTTAAAAATAATAAACTTGTAATGGTATCCTTGTTCTTAATAAGCCTTTTCTCATCAATATATTTTATCTTCTCTACTCCATTTCACTACCGCTTAATTATGTGGCTTCCATGGATACTAATGATATTTTTTACTTTATTTGTTATTAAAAATGAAGATAATTGGAGGAGGCTTTTTTTACTAGCCGGAATTTCATTCTTAGTTTTCATCATTTTAAGATTTATTGAAATTAAAATTGGCCATAACCTGACCCATTATGGAAATAAGTATCCACCGACATTATATCACCAATCTTTCGGTTTTTTTTCAACAATAATTTTATTGTGGTTATCCAAGAAAAACATATTTAATTTCCTAGGATTCGAAAAATTACTTCACTTTTTGAGTGTTAACTCATACTCGCTTTTTCTTATTCACAACCTTGTTATCATTACATTAGTTTGGTTGAAAATTAAATTTAACAATTGGATTATTTTTTTCGTTGCAATATATTTCTTTACTACAATAATTCAAATAGGACTCAATAAAATAAAGACTCAAATAACATGAAAAATGTTCTATCTATAATAATTCCTGTCTTTAATGAAGAGGTATACATACAGAGATGTCTTCAAAATATTATAGAAAAAAATATAGGAAGCTGGGAAAAGGAAATAATTATAGTAAATGACGGATCAACTGATAATACCTTAAGATCGATAAACCAATTAAAGTCAGAAAAAATAAATCTGAAGATATTTAGTCTTGATTCAAATCAAGGAAAAGGCGCTGCAATAAAAAAAGGAATTGCTGAATCGACTGGCGGCATATTACTAATTCAAGATGCGGATTTAGAATACGATCCGGCAGACTATACGGTAATTTTAGAAAAATATAAGGATCCGAAAGTAGAAGTAGTATATGGATCAAGAATCCTTGGAGCTAAAATCTATCACAACTATAGTGCTAATGTGATTTTTCTTTGGGGCGGGCTTTTATTGACTAGAATTGTAAATTGGCTTTTTGCTTTAAAGCTTACCGATCAACCAACTGGTTATAAATCGTGGAGAAAACGGTTCAATAAAGAATTAATTATTAACTGCAAAAGCAACGGCTTTGAATATGAGATAGAAATGACCGCACTATTTTCAAAAAAATCGAAAATCCATGAAGTTCCTATACGTTATTATCCAAGGACGGTAAGCCATGGAAAAAAAATCCGACTAACGGATTTTATTAAGTCGCTTATTACTGCGATTAGATGCAGATTTTTTCAATCTCACATTAGTTAGCTCATAAACAATCATAAATCCGGCAACTACTGACATAAATTGATTACGGTATGTATACCAAACGTGAAGGTAAGAGTGATTAGCGGCAATCAAATACCACAAGTAAGGAATAATGCTAATTATTAACCAAGACGTTATTCTTTTAAAATTTACTTTACTAAATTTAAAATACTTAATGCTTAAGATAAGCAATGCTAAAAAAACAGCCAAGAAAAAAACTTTATTTGATTTATGATATCCAATTAATTGGAAAATATTTAGCCGCAGAGTTTTCAAGTATGAAAAGTTATTATCGGGTATAGTCACGGTCCGATTTACAACCTGAGCTAAAGAAGTAAAAATAGATCCCGGAGCATATAAAACCGTAACGACTACCCATTTACTTGCCCAAAGCGATAAGTACCCAAAGCTCCAAGAGAAAGAATTTTTTATTATTTTTAACCAGCCTCTATTTTCTAGAAATAATTCAACAATTAGCAAGATACCTAATGAAACTAAGGGTGCAGTAAGCAGGTCAAAATAACTTGTTAAGGCTCCAACGATGAAAAATAACGTGTAATTGTTAACATTTTTTTTATGGATGCTCAAAAGATAAATTGATGAGAAAATTCCTACCAAAAAAACATTTGAAAATTGAATAGACCTACCTAAGTGGAAGTAATCAACTGCAAACATAGCGAATAAAAAAATTACCGCTTTTAGTAATCCGGCCTCTTTCCTTATTTTGTATAGCAATATAAATAATCCCCCAAATAAGAAGAGGTTAATAATAAAACGAATTTGCGAATATGAAAATAACACTAATAATGGTCTTAGGTAGGCTAAATAACCATGCCAGTATCTTTCATATGCTACTTTAGTCGGAGCTTTAGATTGAACGGTTTTTTCTAAATTAATTATCTGATTAAATTGCTCTGGTGACTCCATATATCGATAATTTAAAAGAGAGGATTCTAAAGGCTCGACTGGATTTACGGAATACGCGGTATTTAAAATTAGAGGATCCGTGTAGTTATCAAGTACAATTGATCTCCAGATTGGACCAATAGACGGATATGTGCCCTCTTTATTTAAAGTAACTAGTGATAGAGTGATATTATTTTTCAAAAGACGAGAAGGTATAAGACTAGCTAATAAGAGGCTAATTATAAAAATAGAAAATAAAATCAAGAATGCTAATACTGCTTTTTTTATGTAGCTAACCATTTGTTAATTCCCCAATATACTTATTAATCTAGCGACATATTCTTTCCAAGAAAATTGATTTAGGTATTTTTTAGTATCAATCTTATTTTCAAGCAAAAATTTCAAAGCACTTAATTCCCCCCCTTTTTTAGCATATGGATAGCCGTTTTTGAAAAGCTCGCTTAGTGAGGAATTATTATAGAGAAGCACCGGCGTGCCACAGGAGGCCGCTTCAATAGGTGGTAATCCAAATCCCTCATATGATGAAAGATAAACCAGGGCTTTAGCTCCAGAATATAAATATGGTAAATCTGAGTCTGGGACGAAACCTATAAATTTAACCTTATCTTCTAAATGAAGATTCTTAACCAATTCATATATTTTGTCTTTTTCCCACCCCGCCTTGCCAATAATTAGAAACTTAAAATCATCAATCCTCCGAGGTTTTGGAAAAGATTCGCCATCCGAGAACCTCGGAGGTTTGATCAATTGATGAAAAGTTTCAATGGCAATGTCGAGATTTTTGCGGGGCTCAACTGCACCAACGTACAACAGATAGTGATTAGTGATTAGTGATTGGTGGTTAGAACCAAAAACATTATATTTTTTTAAAACAGATACGATTTTATTTTCATCATTTATCTTTTTAAACTGATCTCCTATTCCAGGATAAATTATTTGGATCCTTTTTTCATCTATTTGGGGATATAATTTTATTAAGTCTTTTTTTGTACATTCAGAATCAGTTATTACAACATCTCCATTTTCGATAGTCTTTTTAATTTTAATTTCATGATATTTAATAGTTTTTTGATCTTGCTTTTCTGGAAATAGTTTCCAAATTAAATCGTGAATAATTGTTATCCCCTTTGTTTTGTATAGTGTCGGAGGACGAAGATAATCAGAAAAAATCATAACATCAACTTTACCGATTAATAAGTCAATCGGTACCAAATTTTTGTCTCCCCAGAGGAAATGTAAAGCTTTATGGGGAATCGGGTAACGATATACTTTAGCTCCGAGTTTTTCAAAATCATTAAGAACCGGAGAATTTAATTTATGGAGACTAGCATAAAAAAGCCGATATTCGTTATTTTTATCGGCTAGTAATAGATTTCTGACAAGATTATAGGTAAAGTTGCCGACACCTGTCCCCTCGTAGTTTAGCTGTGAAATATCAATGCCGATCTTCATACTCTAATTATATAAAGTATCTAGTATTTAGTATCTAGTATTTAGTATTCAAGCCCAGTCCAACACTCAGAAGAAAAAAAATTGAAACTATGTAAGAACTATTTTTTGTTCTAAAACATCAATCCTTTTTTCGTGATCTTCAATTATTGCGTCGTGATCAACTAGTTTGCTCATCATTTTATCGAAGCGACTAAATCCCCCATTTATTAAATCAACTAGTTGACCGGTTGATTTTTGCAGGTCAGCTTTTGTTGCAAAGCCCTTAAGCTCATTCTTCAGATAATCCTTTGTGGCATAAGCACTAAGCTCATTTTTAAGATCTTCTTTAGTTGGAAATATGGTTTTAAGTTTTTTTATGTCATTTTGAGTAATCATGATAGAGTTATTTAATCAAAAAATTGTTAATTAATCAATCATAAAGTAGCATAAATATTTTGTCTATGGACTATATGCTACAAGAGCGAAGTTGCAGAGCGTATTGAAAATATAAATATAGGAATATGCCTGTCTTTATCAGCGTAACATTACACTGATAAATAGTGATTATTGAGGACAGAAATTCCACTTTATCCGTAGAAGAGGCTGAATCTTATTTGCGACTTGAAAATTTGAAGGATCTATTATATACTATAGGGCATATGGCTCAAAAAGAAAAAGGCATAAAGATTGCCGATGAGTGGAAAAAGCTAAAAAAATTGAATGGTAATGTTTTGGAAAATGCTGCAAGACAGGTGAATCCAGAATTTTTTGAGAATGTTGATAATATTAAAACTTCTTTTCTTGATACTGGCAGGTATCAATTCATGTCAGCCTTAGGTTTAACAGTGCTAGCTGCTGTTAATATACCGGTATTTGTTAACCCAATTAAAGAGGCATTCGGATCAGGTATGACTATGCAAGAAATTCTTCCTCTAGAATGGGCATACATTACCCAAAAAGGATTAATAGGTCCGGCGATTTTGACAGCTTTAAATGGCCTTGGTTTTTTAGGTGCTATTCAAGGGCCGATTGCCTTCAGAAATAGTCTAAGAAATAAACAATAGAGGTAATAACAAGGTTCCACTGGACCAGTGGAAAAGGCAGAGCGTTCAACTGAAAAGTATCACCATCAACAACCTCAACGACTCGATTCTGCTCAAGATGATTTCTGTACAAATAAAAATTAAAAAAAGTAGAAATAAAAAGCATTAGAGACAGTATTAAA
>LBQC01000027.1:9594-12222 GCA_000990565.1 Candidatus Roizmanbacteria bacterium GW2011_GWA2_35_19
CTAAACAGCTTCAATCGGTTTTATGGTCAGCAAATACAGATAATCTTGATCTAGAAAAGGATAAATATTATATTATTCATCAGATTTTATCATACGGACGCCTTGCTGATATATTATGGCTTTTGGACAATTATCCAAGAAAAATAATTAATGAAGTTTTTATGGTATCGTTTAAGGATTATGAGCGTCCCCGCTTTTATTTTGTTAAAGACGCCGTATTGGGGTTAAAACAATGGCATCCTAACGAAAAGTATTATGTCAAAAATATATCTAGAAATATTGGATAACGAAAGACGTTCTATTTTCAACAAGTTGAAAGCTTTTGAAAATGAGGGATATCTGGCCGGAGGAACCGCGCTGGCATTTCAACTTAACCATCGAATTTCGGAA
Organism: Candidatus Roizmanbacteria bacterium GW2011_GWA2_35_19; assembly: GCA_000990565.1. GTDB lineage: Bacteria > Patescibacteriota > Microgenomatia > UBA1406 > GWC2-37-13 > GWC2-37-13. The sequence continues at coordinate 9,985 of LBQC01000027.1, forward strand.
GACTTTGATGTTTTTATTAATCGGGAAATAGATAATAAACTGCACCTTAAAGTTAAAGAAATATTCGGAAACGTTACCTTTTATGTTAATTCGACGGATCAGATTAGTTTTATAACTCAAAACAGTGTCAAGGTTACTTTTTTGTGGTACTATTTCAAACCTCTTAATCCAACTATTCTCTCCGTTTCTCTACCTCTAGCCTCAATTGAAGATATTGCAACTGACAAAGCGCAGACAATAGGGAGACACGCCGTTTGGCGTGATTATATTGACGTGTTTTATTTATTGAAAAACGGACATTTTGATTTAGACAAAATTATTAATATGGCGAACAAAAAATTTGGGGGGGAATTTGTCTCAACCCAATTTTTGGAACAATTGAGATATTTTGACGACGTGAAAACGGTCCCGATAGAATATATTGGGAAAAAATATAGGGACGAAGAAATTAAATTATATCTTAAACAAGCTGTTGAAGATTATCTAAAAAAGATCCTACTTAAATAATTGCTGCTCAAAGGTGAGAATACGTAATGAGACTATATTATAGTTTCCAAAACGGAATAAAATTTACTTTTGTTTTGCCAAATTTTTCTTGCTTATCCAACGACAGATTTAAAACAGTTGCCTCTTCGGGCTCATATCTTTTTATGAATATTTCAAACGACTTTTCAATTTTAGGCGATTTAAGGATAGAATATTTCACTTCAACAGGTGTTATTTTTCTACCTTCGTCAATAATAAAATCAACTTCCTGACCGGAAGTTGTTCTCCAAAATTTTATGCGGGCATTACTCCATCTTTTATGATCCAGTAAAGTATTTAAAACATAATTTTGAAAAACAAAACCGTAATCCCTCTCTTGAAGATTTCCAAAAGAGCCAAGCAAAGCGTTGCGTAATCCAAGATCATTGAAATAGGCAATAGGAGATTTCACAATTTCTTTATAATTATTTTTAAAATATGGTGTAATGAGATGAATTGCAAAAGTCTTTTCTGCATACCAAAGATATTTTTTTATTGTTGGGAAGCTAAGATGAGAATCCCTGCAAAGATTGGCATACGATATTATTTGTCCGGTTTGAGCAGCCAATAATTTCAGTAGAACTTCAAATGATTCTACTCGATCAATCTTTAAAAGATATACCATATCTTTCTCAGTATAACTTCTAAAAATTTCATTAATTATTTTTGTTTTTTCTTCCTGTTCTAAAGATAAAATTACTCGAGGATATCCTCCAAAATTAAGATACTCTTTAAGGAGTCGGAAAGATGCATCTTGATTGATATGAAAAAAATCGCCAAGCCGATTTTCATATTTATAATTAGTCTTAAAGTCGGCAAATTCGTTAAATGTTACAGGATTCATTTCAAATAATCTTTTTCGTCCAGCGAGAGATTCATGAATTTTTTCTTTAAGCTCCAAGCTTCCAGAACCAGAGACAATAAATTTATAGGGAATATTTGAATCATAAATCCCCTTCAAAAATACTCCCGCATCTGTTTTACGTTGAATTTCGTCAATAAAAACATAGCCTTTCGTATTACCAAATTCTAGTCGTAAATGATCCAACAGCATTTCTTGACTGGAAAAAAAACGCGAATCCGATTCAATATCTAAGTTCAAAAATAAAGCCTTTTGCCCTGACTGTAATATTTGATTATATAAACTATTCATGAGAGTCGTTTTTCCAACCTGACGGGCGCCAACAATCATTGTTATTTCTTTTGATAAAAGGTGAGCCTTGATATCTTTTGATATACTTCTTTTGATTAGATTGCTCATTTAATTAGATAATTATTAAACTACACTTTAATTATAAACGGTTTATTATTAAAGTCAAGTGCAATTATAACTCAATCGTTAAAAAATTATTAAATGACATACTCCTCGGGGCAAGCCCACGAGGTATCTGTATTGTGTCATTCCCGCTCCCATTCGAGGGCAGGCTCCGGCGGGAATCCAGACTAAAATCACCTTATTTGTTTTTAAAAATGTAATGATAGACTGGATCCCCTTCTTTCCCAAAGGGAAGCCTTCGGCTCAAGGGGATGACAAACATGTTCCGACGCAAGCGTCGGGGAATTAAACCACTAAGGATAGATTAATCAATCTTAAAGAACATAAATAATTTGTCTATGGACTACTTGTCCCTCGAAGCTCGAAGAGCGAAGTGGGATATGCTACAAGAGCGAAGTTGCGGAGCGTATTGAAAACATAAATATAGGAATATGCCT
>LBQC01000028.1:0-29061 GCA_000990565.1 Candidatus Roizmanbacteria bacterium GW2011_GWA2_35_19
GGCGGAGTGATGACTCATGGAGTTGCCGCTATGCAGTCTCAAGGAAAACCGGTCACAATTGAAAGAAATCCAGAGCCCCCTAAAATGGAAATCGCAATGGGGCGGATGGGTGTGCCTGATGACATTGGCAAAGCAGTATTATTTTTAGCGTCTGAGATGTCGTCCTATATGACTGGGAGCCAGATTGTAGTTGATGGAGGGTATCTGTTAAAATAGTACTGTATGGTTAAGAATAATAAGAAGCTAGAATCTATAGGTCATACTAAATTTTTTTCAGCAATAGGTGCACTTTTAATTATGCCCTTATTGTTGGTTGGGGTTTATTTTTTAACCAGAAATACTAATAACTATTCATATAAAAGTAGCGCCAAAGAAGCACCAACTGAAGTACCAGCGGCTCCTGAGGTGGGGACCTCGACCGGCTTAGTATCAAATACCGGCGCTGCTCCAAAATATAATTGTGGAGCGTTATGTGATAGAGTTTTTAAAATTCCGGAAAATAAAGTTAAGTGTATTAATCCCTGTAATAAAGTCGGAGATAAAAAAGCCGAGGGGATGGAATGCCGCGATGCTTGTGATAAATCTATAGTAAATGGACAAAGATTAAAATTCTGCTATAAATTCTGTCCGGCTATAGAGGTGGGGACTCCTTAAATTTTTCCAAAAGCAATTCGATCAAGAATTGTGTTTTTCATGTCGATTATTATTGCAGGAGCGATCACATATTCGCCATACCGGTCATTGATTTTGTCAACAGCTATAGATACCTTTCTTCTTTTTTCTACGTCGTTTTCAAAAAGACTTAAAGTAATATCTGACAATGGTTTAAGTTCAAAACAGGAGATAGCCACTTTTGAAACAATTTTTCTTACTGTTTGGCGATTAAATATAATCATAATTTTAGAAAATAATTCCGAAGTTGTGAAGGCCGGGCATTTAAATTTATGTCCATGATGCCAAAAACTCCAATCACTATAAACTAACCCGAGATGTATTCCATATGCGCAGTTTCCTGAAGCCCGGAGCCGGCGGCCCATTTTTTCACAAAGCTTCATAATAATTTTTTTTAATTCGTTAATATCGTTGGTTTTTTTTGCTAAAGCATAATCCTGTCCGAAGCTTTTCCGGTAAGATTCAAAGTCATCAACCTCATATCCTCTTAATCGTAAGTACCAGTAATGTCCAACGATACTTTTAAAAATCTGCTTTCGTAAGACACTCTCTTTTGCCAAAAAAAATTCCAAGGGATTTGAAATTCCGGCGGAATTAAGTCGGGCCTCAAATCTTATATTAATTCCATTAAGGTCGGTTAGTTTAATATTCGAATAGATACTTTTTAAATTTTGATAATCAATAATATCTAGTCCGTCAGGCTTATGAAGAGAGGCGGCGAGCTTAGCTAAAAATCTATTAGTTGAGATGCCGACATTGCACGATATCCATTCACCAATTTCCGATCGGAATCTTTTTTTTATTTCCATACCAATGTTTTTTAATCCCTTTTTAAAAGCAGGTACTCCGGCAAAATTCATAACAACCTCATCAATTGATTTAGGGACAATGTAAGGAGAATAATCCTCACAAATTTTCCTAAATTTTTTATGAACATCACGGACCAAAACCGGATCAGGATCCCGGACAATAATCTTTGGATAAATTACCTGGGCCTCTCGCACTCTCATCCCGGTTTTTATGCCAAGTTTTTTTGCTTCAATCGATGGGGCTAGGATACATCCTCCTGGCGTTGGGTAGGCCGCAATGACTAAGGGTTTACCGCGAAGCCCGGGGTGAGCCTGTTGCTCAATAGTTGCAAAGCAGGAATTTAAGTCGATATGCATTACGGTGGGAGGCGCTTTATTAATCGGTATTTCCATCGGACACCTCCTCTAAGATCCAAGTTAAGTCCTCGGTATTAAAGTGAAGCTTAAAATCAAGATTACCATCAGTTACATGAAAAATATGAAAAAGGTCGCGTCCCTGACGCATTATCTGCTGATTCATAAAATCTAGTATAGTGAACACTAGTTCACCTGTCAAGGAGTAAACCAAGACGAAGCGCGGTTTACTCCGCGAACCCGGTAGACTTGCCCCTCAGGAGTGCGAGGCTGTAAGCCTCCAGACTGAGGTAAAAGTTCTAGCCGGGTCAAGGGGATACCGTTGGGGATCTTGATAAAAATAAAATATTTAGTTAATATAATCACATATGGAAAAAATATTAGTTTACGGAGTAATTGCGACTGTTATTTTATTTATTGCTTTTAAGTTATTTTATAAACCAAACGCTTCGTCTTTTAAGGGTGAAGTAAAAGGAAAAAATAATGGTGAAGAAAATATATTTACAGTGAATGTAATAACAGATGACAATAAAACAGTTGATGTAAGAGTATCAAAGATTCTTTGGAGCAATCTCCAAAGAGGTGACCGAATAGAAAAACGAAGCGGCGATTTATATCCACGAAAAATATGAAATTTTTTTTAATTGGACTATTAATAATATCTGCTTTTATCGGAGGATATTTTTTTTCTCAAAAATATAATTTCAAAATCGAAAATAAAAATACTTCTGTAACTACTCCGACAGTCGCGCCTACTCAACCTGTCAACTTGGTTGGCGATGATTCAGATGAGCATGGATGCAAAGGATCCGCTGGTTATTCATGGTGTGAAGCAAAACAAAAATGTTTAAGAGCTTGGGAAGAGCCTTGCCTATCTAATGAAGAAGAGATAAAACAGGTTATTATAGATAAACACGGGTGGGAAGAAGATGAGGTGAATATTACATTTTCAAAAACAACCGATGAGTTTGCTAGAGGAGGAATAAAAGAAGTTAATGCCGTTTCCGGTGGAATGTTTCTGGCGAGAAAAAACAGCGGAAAGTGGGAGATAGTTTTTGAAGGGAACGGTGCACCTGATTGCAATCTGTTAAAAACAACATATTTATTTCCAACAGGTTTTCTCACAGGAATCTGCGATTAATAAAATTCTTGTTTAGACTTTTAGAGCAATCTAATAATATAGTCTACTAATTTAGATACTTGCAAGGCTTTAATAAATATGTTAACTTAAAATTATTACAAGTTTTTAAAAAATCTTATGGATGATAATCAAACACCAGGAATGGGTCAACCAACTCAAACACCGCCAGTGCCGACACCAACCGCACCACCGACAGATCAACCAGTAACCCCACCGGTTGAACCAATAACTCCTGAAAAACCTGTAGAAACTCCACCAACCGAAACACCAACTCAGACTAGCTGATTAAGTTGTTTATTAGTTGGTAGATAAAAAGCCTCTTATTGAAGGGGCTTTTTATTTGTTATAATCTAACATATCCACCGCCTGTGGGCGGTGAGCGCTCTTAAGAAGGTTTACCTGTGTAGTAAAATAAAGATGTTTTAGTAATGATTTTGTTTTTATGTCATCCCGCCTTGGGCGGGATCTAGCGAAGTTAAGTACCGGACGGTACTTAACGAAGCGTAACGGCCTTTGGCCTGGATTTCTCGCTAACGCTCGAAATGACGATGGTGTTTTTGTTTTTAAATAATTAAAGCCTTTTAGGCTCTCAGATGAAACAGGAATAAAAATCATTCCTGTAGCTCAACCGACAGATATTTATCGGATTAAAAAAGAATTAGATATTGAAGTATGGGCCCAGCATATGGACCCAATTGATCCGGGAAAAAACATGGGCTGGCTTTCTCCGTATTCACTGAAAGATGCCGGAGCAAGCGGGGTCATAATAAATCATAGCGAGCATAAAACAACTGATGAAAATGTAAAAAAAATTCTTGACAAAGCTCGTGAATATAATCTAAAAAATGTTGTGATTGCATTTGATCCGGAAACGGTAATTAAATATGATGCCTGGGAACCTGACTTTATCTCGTATGAAAGAGAAGATGCGATCGGAACGGGCGAGTCAATGGTATCGAAAGAAGAAGGTAATATAAAAAAATTAGTAGCAGTATTAAAAAGACCATTAATTATAGGAGCTGGAATTGCAACGGGTAATGATATAAGAGACGCAATAAAAATTGGAGCAGTCGGCGTAATTATGGCCTCAAGATTTGTGTTAGCTCCAGATCCAGAAGCAAAGTTACGTGAACTAGCGAGTGGATTTAAATTATAAAGTTCCACTTGATCAGTGGAAGAGGTAAGTAATTATCTCCATGTGTCAAAGGTCTTCATCATTTGTAGTCTTTTTTCACTCCCATCATATTCGGCTTTCAGAAATGAATTTACAATTTCTTCTATTTTTTTGATATTTGGTTTCCAGCCAACAAGGCAAAGGACATTGCAATTATCATAGACGACTGACCATTCAGCAATTGTTTTCTCGGTTGCAAGATTCGCTCTTATTCCTTTTATTTTATTTGCGCCAATCACAACCCCTACCCCGGTCCCGCAAATAAGAACTCCTTTATTTCTTTGGGACTCTAAAATTTTTCTAGTAACTTTCGGAATTAAATCTTCAAGTTTTATGTCTTGAGTATCATCGGCTACACTTAAGTTGGTAAACTCAATTTTTTTTAAAGTAAGATAATTTTCAACAATTTTTATCGCTTTAAATCCATGTTTATCAGCTCCAAGATAGATCATATTTAAGCTATAATATAGCAATTAATTATATGAAATTCAAAGCCTTAATCTTTGATTTGGATGGGACCGCGCTCCCAACTGGGCGAGAAAGTGTGCCTTCGCCAAAAGTAATTGAAGCGGTTTCTCAGGCGAAAAAAATAGTTTCTGTCTCAATCGCAACTGCTAGACGAATATCTTCTTTGAAAGAAATATTTAAGATTTTTTCCTTAGAATCACCATCAATAATTATGGGCGGGACAACAATAATTAATCCCCAATCTGAAAAAATAATTTGGCAGAAATTACTTGACCCTAATACTGTTAAATTAATTGCTGAAATTGTAAAAAAATATCCTGGCGAAATAATTATGGGAGATAGTCCCTTTTATGACCGGCAAAAAAGTTTTCAAATAAATAAATGCTCTGTAATTTATTTAAGGAATCCAAGTCGCGAAATTGCGGATAAGATAACTGAAGAATTAAAATTTATTCCAGATATCTCATATATTTTTGCCATCTCATGGATTAAAGGGTGGATTGATATTCATGTAACCAATAAAGATGCAACCAAAAAAAACGCCGTACAAGAACTAATGAAAATTCTAAATGTAAAAAAAGAAGAGGTAATTGTTGTTGGTGACAGTTTCAACGATTTACCATTATTTGAATCAGCGGGATTTAAGGTAGCAATGGGAAATGCGGAGGATTCATTAAAGGCTAAGGCCGACTTTATTGCACCGACTGTTTACGAAGACGGATTAGCAAGTGTGATTGAAAAATTTATTTTAAAATAATTTTTTTAGCCATGTTTTTTCTTCAAAACCATGAGTAAGAATGCTCCTACAAACAAAATTGAGTTTGTCACATAAATAAAAGGATCAGACTTAATGAGACCATAACAAACCCAAGAGATTCCATTTAACATCCCAATAATTATTCCCATCCAAGATAAATCCTTCGTTTTTTTAGTTTTAAATGAAGTCCAGACTTGTGGGAAAAATATTAAAGCCGCAAAAGTCGATCCTAAATATCCGAATACTAATTCAAGATTTTTCATAATTCTAAAATTGGCTCTTCGCCATCGGGAACTTTAAATTTATCTTGATCAAAGAGTTTAATTTTTTTTGGAGTAATTTTATACATCCTTCCTTTATATAATCCTTTTTTCATATTTTCAAAACTTATATCTGGTCTTTGAATGTTTAGAAAATCTTTCCAAAGTCTTAAAGCGTAGTTAATTTTATTAATCCCAGAAATCTTTTCAACAACTCCATAAATCTGCAATCCTTTTTTCGCAGCGGATGGCTTTTGGTGCGAATCGACAATTGCGACAGCGACTTTATTATTTTTTTCCATGTGTCGTCCATGAATTGTCGATGGAGTGCTTATAAAATATAAATTTAGATCACGGTCATAAGAGTAGTAGACGCTTGCTATCCAAGGATGGTCTCCATATGTTGCAATGATCATAAGCTTTTTATCCGCCAAGAAATTAAGAACGTCCTTTTTTGTTAAAACAAGTTTTTTCTTCATTGCTATATTATATCAAGGTATAATTAACATATGAAAATATATCCACAAAAACTTAAAGAAGGGGATGAAGTGAGAATTATCGCTCCGTCTAGGTCAACATCGTTATTAAGCGAAGAGACAAAAACAATCGCCAACAAACGGTTTTCAGATCTTGGATTAAAGCTAACTTTTGGTAAACATATTGACGAGACTGACGAATTTAAATCTTCAACAATTGAATCTCGGATAGAGGATTTACACTCAGCATTTTTTGATAAAAATGTTAAGGCGATTATAACTGTTATTGGCGGATTTAACTCAAATCAACTTTTAAAGAATATTGATTGGGAAATAATAAAAAATAATCCAAAAATATTTCTTGGGTATTCAGATATTACCGTGTTAAATAACGCATTTTTTGCAAAAACAGGACTAGTTAATTATTCTGGTCCTCATTATTCAACTTTCGGTCAAAAACTACACTTCGAATATACTCTAGAATTTTTTAAAAAGTGCCTTATGTCCGATGAGCAATTTGAGATTGAGCCTAGTGAAAGTTGGAGCGATGATGAGTGGTACTTAGATCAAAATAAAAGAGAGCTGATTATAAACCCCGGGTATTTGATAATAAACCAAGGAGAGGTAACTGGAACTATTCTTGGAGCAAATCTTTGTACCTTCAATCTTCTCCAAGGGACGGAATATTTTCCGGATCTAAATAACTCAATATTATTTTTGGAAGATGATTATGAATCTGTTCCCCATACTTTCGATCGAGACCTTCAATCATTAATTCATCTAGAAAGTTTTAGTAAAGTTAAAGGGCTTGTGATTGGGAGGTTTCAAAAAAGAAGCAACATGACCGATGATTTGTTAATAAAAATAGTTAAATCTAAAAAAGAACTAAATAATATTCCTATTCTTGCCAACGCAGATTTCGGTCACTCTGATCCAAAGATGACATTTCCAATCGGCGGTGAAGTAAGTCTTAAAATAGAGGCCGATAATATTCACTTCAATGTTTTAAAACATTGAAGTCTTACAAAAAAAAGAAGGAAAAGATCGCGGTCGATACTCCAAGTAGAGCCCCACCAATAACATCAGATGTCCAGTGCTCACCCAATGAGACCCTTGAAATTAGCATTACAATGTTGAAAATCACAAGTAATGCTGAAAAAAGCATTTTCAATGGAATCTTTAATTTAGATTTAATTATTAAATAAAAAAACAAAGTTGTAATAAACACAGTCCTTAAACTGTGTCCTGAAGGATAAGATGAGCCTGGTTGGACATAGGAAGATGGAAAAATAAAGTCCAAGTTATAACGAAAAAATAAATATGGTGGCCCAGGATGATATAGAAACGCTTTCCCGATTATTTCAACAATATGGGCAACGGCAAAAGGAATAAAAATAAAAATAGATTTTATTTTTCGTTTAAATAATACCATTAAAAAAATTAATCCGGCTAGAATTTCAAAGCTACCTATCAGGCTAAGAGAAGAGAGATAGTCATCATATTTTTTTGGAATGTGATTTTGCAGTCTCACTGTTGTATTAAAATCAAATTGATTTAAGTAGTCTTGTCTTACAATATAAGTGAATAATATAAAAAGCACAAAAAAAATAACGCTAAAAAAAATTATGATCAAGCCTTTTTTCATTTTAGTTTATATCTTAAATATATCAAAGTAAGAAGGACAATTCCGCCAGCAAAATAAAAAGCAGTGTCTTTACCAAAAGATTGAAATATCTCGCCTCCAATGATTGGTCCAAGAATTCGGCCGAATGATCCAGCCGATTGCAAGATCCCTAGAGTTTCTCCATATTCTTCCTTGGGGACGTTTTCTGACGCCAAAGCTTGGATGGTTGGATTAGCAAGACCATTTCCAAGAGGCATAAAAAATAGGGCAACAAATAAAAAATTTGGATTCTTTGATAATGGAATTAAGAAAAGGCCAATTGCCATAAATAATAAAGATATTTTTAAAATATTTTTTTCATGGAATTTTTTAATAACGAACGGCAATATTCTCATCTGAATAACAACGGCAATAATACCAATATATGTAAAAAGCCAACCATTTTGACTGGCGTCATAATTGAAAGTTTTTTGGGTCCACAGTGAAAAGTTTCCTTGCATGATTGAAAAGGCGGTATTTAACATAAAAAAAACAGTGATTAATAATCCGATAGGGTATAATCTAAGCACCCGCTTAAATTCGCTAAATGAAAATTTAGTCCTTGGCGAAACCGAAGCATCTTTTTCATTAACGGTTTCCTTCAAAAAGAAGATTGTGGTAAGTACGGTGATTAAAGAAACTACCGTAGCAAAATAAGCAGGTGTACTATAAGAGATTTTAGACAAAGCGCCGCCAAGCGCAGGACCAAAAATAAACCCTAATCCAAAAGCCGCTCCAATCAATCCCATACCACGGGCGCGGTTTTCCTTGGTTGTTACATCTGCAATATATGCCTGGGCAATCGAGATGTTACCTCCGGTGATTCCATCAATAACTCTTGATAAAAACAAGAGGGGTAGATTTCCGGCCAGTCCAAGAATAAGATAGCCGACAGCACTTCCGAGCTGAGATATGATTAACAATTTTTTTCTACCATATCGATCAGACAATCTTCCTAAAATCGGGGCGGAAATTAATTGGAAAAATGAATAAGTGGCCGTCAATAATCCAATTTGCAAAGGACCAGCAGAGTATTTTTCAGCTATATAGGGAAGAAGAGGTAGGATAAGGCCAAATCCCAGCAGGTCGATAAAGACGATCAAAAAAATTGTTATTAACGAATTATTTTTCATATGAAAAATAATTATAACAATATTATGAAAGTTTAATTCTAAACTCATATAAAAATAGTAACAATTGAAATTTATAATTTAAAAGACTATAAATAAACAAATGTTTTGTTTAAAGCATATAAAGGAATATTTAATCCGTTTTTTAAGATTAGGAGTGTTAGTTTGTATTTTTTTTATCTCACCCACAGAAGCTTTATCGTCAGACTATTTTGTGTCTAAAACCGGAAGCGATAGTAATAATGGTAGTCAATCTTCTCCATGGGCAACCGTTCAAAAAGCTGCTAATACTGTGATAGCTGGTGATACGGTTAATGTGGCCGACGGAATTCAGGAAACCACTCGGGTCACAATTAATAAATCCGGAACAGAACAAGCACCTATTATTTTTAAAGCTAGCGGTGGGAGCAATGCAGCAACTACAAAAGGATTTACCCTTGGTAGTAACTTCCCTATAAGTTATGTTACCCTCAGAGACTTCAGAATAATCAATGCTATTGGCAAGGGTATAGAAGTCATGTGTAAAGGTTGTGTTATTGAAAATAATTATATTGAGTTTTCCAGTGACGGCGGTATTCTTATTAAGTCATTGGCTACTAATGTAAACGGAACTGTTATTGTTGACAATACGTCATCTTCCCAAATTATTATTAAAAATAATCGGCTTTATCGTAACGCTCAGTTTGGCATCGATGTTCGTGGCCGGAACAATCTCATTGAGGGCAATGAAGTGTGGGATACAATCCAACACCACCCTAATCGTGTACCATCACCGAATTGGGCGGATGCCGACGGAATACACTTTCATGGTTCCGGACATGTTTTTAAAAATAATTATATCCATGATATTAAGTTTGACGGCAAATATGTCATTAATTCACATACTGACTGTTTTCAAACGTTTCAATCTTCACCTTTGCCATATCAGGAGGCTGCCAGTAATATCATCTTTGACGGAAATCGTTGTTTTATTCCCGACTACAATTCCGGTATTGCAGCCACAAACGCCTTTATGCTCGCGAAAGCAAGTAATCTAATAATAAAAAACAACGTTATCCATGCTTATGGTGGTATTAATACCGGAGGAGGAGAAAATAGTAATTTAATAATTACTAATAACACATGGATAGGTCTGACAAATCAAACAGTCTTAAAAAATTGCCAAGTAGGGATAGAATGTTGGCCGAGCGGAATTAATTTAAAAAACACCCCCAACGTCACGATAAAAAATAATATCTTTTATGATCATTTGTACGCCCCAGTTATAGTTGATGCTACTTCGAATAACTCTTTGGTCCATAGTAATAATCTAATGTATCGGACAGATGGAAAAAATTGGAATGCAGACGGATTAATATCTTCGACAGGTGAGTTATGGAAAATTAATCCTAAATTTATCAATCCTTCAAGTGTCGATTATCGTCTTCAAAACAGTTCTCCGGCTATAGATAGCGGTACAAATACAGGTGTTTCCACGGATAAAGACGGTATTACCCGCCCACAAGGACAAGGTTATGATATAGGAGCTTATGAATATATAGGTGAAACCCAGCCAACATCAACATCCATTCCACCTACTCCAACTCCTATACCTCCAACCTTATCACCTATTCCAACACCAATTCCTGGAGATATTACAGGTCCGACTGGATTTTCTGATAATAAAGTCGACATGTATGATTACAATCAATTGGTTTCTGATTTTGGTAAAAGAGGTAATCCTGGATTTATTAAATCGGATATAGTTTTAAATGGTAGAGTCAATATTTTTGACTTTAATGTGATAATCACCAATTTTGGGAAAACTCAATAACATTATGGAAAGATTAAAAAAAATTGGAACTTTTATAAATAAATATATTATTCCTTCGGCTTCGGTCATATTAATGGTAGGAGTACTGTATGTGAGTATTAATAGAATCCAAAAGCCGATTATAATAAATAAAGAACAGGCCGCTGAAACTATTCAAGGATCTACCATAGGTTTTTCCCCTACAACTATTTCAACGATTCCCGGTAGCTCATTTGATATTCAATTGATTATCGATACCAAAACCGAAACAATCTCAGCAGTTGACCTTTTTTTGACTTATGATAAAAATATTTTACGTGCTAACTCAATTAGTATTGGAAGTTTTTTTCCTAAAGTATTAAATCCTGGCGATGTTAAAGATCAAGCTATTAATATAGTTTTAGGCTGCGATCCAAATATGCCTAAAAATGGAACGGGTATTTTAGCAACGGTTAATTTTACCGCCCTGTCCGTTGGTAGTGCTATTCTAACTTATACAAATGACTCTCAAGTAGCGTCACTTGGCAAAAATATTAACTCGTTAGTTACTTCATTAACAAGTATTGTAAATGTCTATTTACCCTCAACTTCAACTCCTATCCCGCCAACAATTACATCTCTACCACCTTTGTCAACGATTACACCAATTCCAACTAATACACCCACCACAATTAATCCAACAACATCCTCAAATAATAGTAAAATCATAATTTATGCTTATGGCACTCGAGCAAAAAACCAATACCCCACTATGGCCCTTTTAATTAATGATGAAACGAAAGCAATATTTTATCAAGTTATTGATAAAATTAGGGAATTTAGTTTTAATTCGCCAACTAAAATTGATATCAGTCAGATTAAAGTTGCCTTTACTAATGATTATGCCGACTCAAGAGAAGATAGAAATTTGCGGGTGGATAAAATAGTGGTTGATGGCACAACTTACCAATCAGAAAACTATTATTCGATTGGGACTTATGGTAGATATACACTTTGTAAGCCAGGATACAAAAATTCTGATTGGCTCCATTGTAAAGGTCACTTTGATTTTTCTAAGCAAAAAATCCAATAATTAAACGTCAGGTATTTTGATTGGTCGGAGCGGCGGGACTTGAACTCGCGGCCTCAGCGTCCCAAACGCTGCGCTCTAGCCATCTGAGCTACGCTCCGAAAGAAAAATTAAATATTAAATATCAAAGATCAAAAATAAAACAATTCAGTCAATATTCTACCATAATTGAGGTAATAATAAACGTGCTAAAATTAATCATGAAAAAAATTATTCTATTTTTGGTGATCTTCATTTTAGTTGCTTATTTGTTAGTGAGCAGAAGCAGTTGTCAAAATAAACTAGCAAAAATTTATTCCATTGATAACAAAAACTACTGTTTATTAACTGCCAGTAATCAGAAACAGTGGAAAAGAGGACTGATGTTTTACAAAAAATCGGTAAATATTGACGGAATGATTTTTATTTTTCCGAATAAGGACTATAGGAGTTTTTGGAATGAGAATACATATTTAGATCTTGATGTCTATTGGATGGATGGGGACAAGATCTTAGGGAAAAGTTTCTTACCTTCTATTAATAAAAGTAAAACAGTGATTACTGTAGATTCGCCAGGGGAAGCGGATAGAGTGGTTGAAATTATCTTTTGAGTGCCTCAATCCCGGGCAGGGTCCCTTTTTCAATATACTCAAGCATGGCTCCACCACCGGTTGAAATATGAGTGATTTTATCTAGATATCCTTTTTTAGAAATCGCCGCGAGCGTATCACCGCCACCCACAATTGATATGGCTTCTGGATTATGAGTAATTGAATAATAAATAAAGTCTGTTCCTTCACGAAACGCCGGATTTTCAAATAGTCCGACTGGTCCATTCCAGATAATTGTTTTTGCTTTGGCAAGTATGCAACCGATTCGGGCTTTTGTTTCTGGCCCTATGTCAAAGATGCTTTTACCAGGAGGAATATTTTCAATTTTAACGACCTCATGCTCCTTATCATCTTTTGAAGTCGCTATAATTGCATCAACTGGGAGAACTATTTCCGCCCGATTATTTTTAGTCAGTGAAAGTAACCTTCTTGCTTCTTGGACTGCTTCGTATTCACAGAAGCTTGCTCCAACTTCATGTCCCTGAGCACAGACAAAAGTATTTGCTAATCCACCCCCAATAATCAAATAGTCAACAATTTTTATTAATTTATTAACAAGACCAATTTTTATTTTGGCGGCCCAATAACTGAAGTGTCGGTTCTGTGAGATACGGCAAAACCGTCGTTTACATAAATATCAGCTAAGGCTGCTAATTTTTTTGCAAATATTGTTGAATAATCTTTTTCTTTTGGGTAAAAACGAATATTTTCCAAGACCAAGATTTCATTTAACTTTTGATCTCTAAATATTTTTTGATCACACGTAAGAAAATCGTCTATCAGAATAATTTTATAATCAGGGATATATTCTTGCAGTCTTTTAACAACTAGTCTTAGGGAGTGTTTCAGATCCCTTGTTTTAGGCCTATTAAGTTTTGCTATACAGATAATTCGATTGTTATTTTTTAAGAGATATTTTAACGTTGGAAGATTCTTTTGAATTCTAACATCATTTGCGATCGTATGATCTGGGTTGAGTGAAACATCAAAATCAACACGAACAAGTATCTGTTTATTTGTAATTTCTATCTCATCGATGAATTTAATCTTAGACATAATTAGAAAGCTTTTCGACTAAATCTACCAATCTTGTTGAATAACCCCATTCATTGTCATACCACCCAAAAATCTTTACTAAATTTCCATTAACTACCTTTGTATAGTTGGCGTCGAAAATACAAGAAAAGGGGGATCCTATATAGTCTGATGAAACCAAAACTCTTTCCTCATATCCTAAAATTCCTTTCATCGAAGTTTCTGACGCTTCCTTAAATTTTTTATTTACTTCTTCAGCTGTAGTTGCCTTTTCAACAACTGCCGAAATATCAGTGATCGAGCCAGTGGGAACAGGTACTCGGAGTGACATACCATCAACCTTTCCCTTTAATTCCGGGATTACTTTGGCGACTGCATAAGCCGCTCCAGTAGTTGATGGAATAATATTGGTAAACGCCGCTCTTGATGAGCCTTCTTTTTTACCGGCGTCATCAAGAAGTTTCTGACTAATTGTAACTGCGTGGGTCGTTGTCAAAAAACCAGAGATGATTTTAAAATTATCGTTTATTACTTTAAACATTGGGGCAGAGCAGTTAGTTGTGCAAGAAGCATTTGAAATTACGGATGAATTTTTAAAATCAAATTTATCATCATTGACTCCAAGGACGACAAATGGAGTTTCTTCATCCTTGGCGGGAGCTGTTAATACAACTTTTTTTACAGATCCTTTTAGATGTTTTTCTAGATCAACTTTTTTTGTAAAAGCACCGGTTGCATCAACTACTACTTCTACTCCATATTTATCCCAAGGTATGTTTTCTGGTTTATCATTTAATAAAGTGAAAATTTTTTTTCCATTAACAGAAAAGCCATCACTTTCAACTTTTACATCCATTCCGAGGCGCCTATAAACAGAGTCAAAAGATAAAAGATATGCCATCATCGACATCTCAGTCTTGCGGGTATTTATAGCAACTATTTCAAAGTTGCCGCGAGTAAAAGCGATTCTGGTAAAAGCTCGACCAATCCTTCCAAAACCATTTAATCCAACTTTTATCATATTATTTTGGAAAATAGAAGCTAGGTTTGGAAGCGAGTTAAGAAAATGAATATAAATAAATTAACTTTTCTAATTTCGACTTTCTAACTCCATATCCCGTTTCTATTCCTATCTTCAAACTTCTAATAAATTACTTGTAATAGTGGTGGTGAGTGGTGATATATCTTATTGTCCCAGATACGCCTCTGGCAACAACTGAGTGAGTGATAATTTTTTTCTCTCTAAACAACACTCCCTCAAGCATCGGTCCTTCGATGACCCCAGTTGCTGTAAAACTTAATTCCCGGCCTTTTGCCATATCTTCACTTGTAAAAATTTTGTTTAAATCTTTTAATCCGGTTTTTTTTATCTCAACAATATCCGATTCCTTTCTTGGCTTAAATCGACATAAAATTTCACCACCTAATACTTTTATAGCAACAGCAGCTAAGACGCCTTCGGTTGATCCACCAATACCCATCATGACATCTACGCCTGATTCTGGAAAACAAGTTGCAACAGCGGCCGAGACATCGCCATCAGTTATAAGCCTTACCCTTGCTCCAGCGCTTCTTATTTCGTCAATTAATTGTTGGTGTCTCTCTCGATCAAGAACCATAACGGTAATGTCAGCAATGCTTTTCCCAACTGCTTTAGCAACTTTTTTCAGATTGTCCTTAACGGACGCATCAAGATCGATAACTTTTTTAGCAAGTTGCCCAACCGCGATTTTATCCATGTAGGTATCGGGAGCATGAAGTAGGGATCCTTTGGCGCCGGCAGCAATAACAGCCATTGCATTATATCTGCCATTGGCGACACTGTCAGTGCATTCAAGTGGGTCAATTGCAAGATCCATTTCCGGGCCTTTTCCTGAGCCGACCTTCTCACCTGTATAAAGCATTGGCGCTTCATCCTTTGCGCCTTCTCCAATAACAACAGTTCCTCTGAAATCAACTAAATTAAATCTTTCTCTCATCGCAGAAACTGCAGCTCCATCAGCTTTATTTTTTTGACCGCGGCCGACCCAATGAGCGCTGGCAATAGCTGCCGCCTCGGTAACCCGAACAAATTCCAAAGCTAGGTTTTTATCCATTTAGAAGTGTTTAATAAGTTAAGCTGAGCAAATAAAAATTCAAACTGTTTTTTTAGGGCAGACAGCGTAGTAGTTTTCGCATTTTTTTCCATTTCCCAAATCTGTTTTTTAAATGGGCCAAGGGCTTTTTTTCTAGTCTTATAATAAAACTGATCATCTGTTTGATCGGGTTTTCTTTCATCTTTACAATTTATATCCAACCACTTATATATTTCTAATTTTAATTCTTGGGGCATATTATCATAAACAATATTTTGAAAGCCGGTAGCTAAATGAATTTCAAGAGTATTATTAGATGGGAAATTATGGAAAAGATCGTTTGGTAGAGTAGAAGCACCATGTTGAACTGATCCGCCAATCTTATATTTTGTACGAGCCGATTCACTAATTGATTTTAGGACACTAAAATCAAGGCTTACTTTAGCAATCCTTCCATCTTTCATTGGAATACCTCCATGGCTAGTTCCGGTTTGGACGCTTACTTTACTAATTCCGATAATACCCTTTGATTCTATGAGTTTTAAATAATTATCCATAAAAGCCTCAAAATCAGCCACACTACTATTAATTCCACCAATGTGGCCAATTTCCCCACCTATTGAGATGGTTACTTCTTTAGGTTGTATAGTTCTTATATATTCAGTGAGAAGTGCCGTCATTTCGTAATTGTTTTTTTGTTGTTCATTTAGATCTTTTTTCGTGAGGTCAACTAAAGTAGACGCATCAATATCTATATTATAAAAACCTGCTTCAACTGATTTTTTTATCAATTCCTTTATTTTATTAATTTCATCTTCACGGTTGGCTGCAAAGTTCTTAGCAGAGAATTGATAATGATCGCCTTGAACGAAAACCGGACCGACATAATCCTCTGCAATCGCTGCCGCAAGGATAGATACAGTATATTCATCAGGGTCCTGAGATGTGTATTTAATTTCAGATCGGGCAATTTCAAAAATAACAGGACCAATATTTTTTTCTTTTATTAATTGAAAAATTTGACGAGCTAAATCATAAGTCAATGTTCGTACATTAATTGCAGGTACCGTAAAACCATTTACTTTTCCCTGACCAAAAGCCATGTAAAGATCTTGTATTGATGCAAGTCTAATGCCTTTTTCTTTGGCAATATTTCTTATCGAAATCCTTGAAGTTTTTTTTACTTCATCATCCGGAGAAATAACAGCAGAATAAATAAGCTCCTCGACATTATTTACCGTTTGCATGGAAATAATATAGTAAAGAAAAAAATAGTTGTCAAGTTGGTTTTTATTTCAATGTGTTTTTATTTCAATGGATCATAGCCACCTTGACTCCACGGATGGCAGCGAATAATTCTTTTAAGTCCAAAGAAAGACCCCTTAATAACATCATATTTGCTTATTGCCTGATATGTGTATTCAGAGCAGGTCGGGCGGAATCGACAGACGGCATCGGTTATATAAAGATTTCTGAAAAAAGCGCTTCTTACAAATTTTGATTTTTGATAAAGGCGAATAAGCTTTAAGACGACTTTCTTCATATTATTGATATAATTCTACTATGAATACGGGCCTTATTTATATTGTAATAGCTGAATTTTTTTGGGCACTAGAGTTAATTTTGATTAGAAAATATTTTCCTACGCAAAGCTCTATTCTTATTGCTGGCCTAACATCGATCATTGCCTCGCTTTTTTATCTTCCGACATTTTTATTTGCTAAAGAAAAAATTACTACGGGCAATTGGCTTATCCTATTTATTCTTGGTTTAACCAGTTTTTTTCTTGCCCAGATATTTTATGTAAAAGGAATCCAAGAGGGACCGTCGGCGTTTACAATCGCTCTTGCGACCTTGACAATGCCGCTTCTTGCATTGATTATGGCGACAATTTTTTTCAAAGAATCAATATCAACCTCAGTTTTAGTTGGAGGCGCACTCATGATAGTCGGTTTTTTAATAATTTCTTTTAAGTGATGAAAATTTCAATTATCACCCTTTTTCCAAAAATGATTTCAGGTTTTTCTGAGGAAAGCATTATTAAGCGGGCAATCGAAAAAAAACTAGTTGAGATTGAAATAATTAATCTTCGTGATTTTGCGATTGATGATTATGGGACAGTTGATGATCGACCATACGGAGGAGGAGCGGGGATGATACTGCGAATTGAGCCAATTTATAAAGCCCTTCAATTTGTCATCCTGAACAAAGTGAAGGATCTAGACGACGAAGTCGTCGTAAAGAAGCAAAAGGGCGCTTCGCTGGATTCTTTGCCTATGGCTCAGAATGACAAGTGGTGGGTAGTCTTAACTTCACCAAAAGGCAAGGCATTTAACCAAGAAAAGGCTCAAAAGTTTTCTAGATT
Source organism: Candidatus Roizmanbacteria bacterium GW2011_GWA2_35_19 (assembly GCA_000990565.1). GTDB lineage: Bacteria > Patescibacteriota > Microgenomatia > UBA1406 > GWC2-37-13 > GWC2-37-13. Next base: position 17,831 of record LBQC01000028.1, read on the forward strand.
GGATCACCTGATTATTATTGCCGGACATTATGAAGATGTTGATGCGAGAGTTTCTAATTTCATCGACGAGGAAATATCGATGGGGGATTTTGTCTTAACCGGTGGAGAAATCGTCGCAGCAGGAATAACTGATGCACTTGTCAGATTGATCCCTGGCGTTTTAAAAAAGGATAATGCGGTGACTGAAGAAAGCTTTAACTTAGATGGGAAAAAGCTTTTAGAATACCCTCAATTTACTCGACCCGAAGACTTCATGGGTTTAAAGGTTCCTGAGATTTTATTAAAGGGCGATCACAAAAAAATCAAGGAATGGCAAAAAGAAAAGTCATTAGAGGAAACGATAGAAAAAAGACCAGATTTATTGATTGACAAACAAAAAAAATAGAGGTAATATTCAATTATTACTAATTAAGTAATAGTTGTATGAAAAACTTAATATTGGGTGTGGTCTTCATAGTGATGGGGTTTTGGGGCTGGTCATATTTTAATAGTCAAGTAGCCAATCCGTCAGCTAACAGTAAAACTACCATTTTAACAACAGAATCAGAATCTGACAAAGTGAAGGAATTTACAATGATCGCTAAACAATGGTCATTTGATCCAGCATTAATAAAAGTAAAGCAAGGAGACAAGGTTAGACTTAAAATAACCAGCGTGGACGTCTCTCACGGTATTGCCATTCCTGATTTTGATGTCAAGGCAGACCTTAAGCCAAATGTCGAGACGACGGTCGATTTTACAGCAGATAAAAAAGGTGAATTTACATTTTTTTGTTCCGTTTTATGTGGCCAAGGTCACACGGAAATGAGTGGAAAACTAATTGTTGAATAAATTCAATTATTAATTGTTAATAGTTCATTGTTCATAGATTATGAAAATAATTAAATTGGAGCCAATGAAATTTTCGGACTCGATTTTCACAATGACTGGTATTTCAAAAAAAACAGTTGAAGAACATCTAAAGCTTTATACAGGTTATGTAAATAAATATAATGAGATTCAGGAAAAATTATCAATGCTTGGTGCTGAAGATTATGAAAAAGCCAACCAGGTTTTTTCAACAATTAGAGAGCTAAAAGTTGAGTTGTCTTTTGCCTGGGGAGGAGTTGTAAATCATGAAATATACTTTTCTCATTTAGGCGGTAAAGGTGGCTCGCCGAGTGGAGAATTATTAAAACAAATAGAAAAAGATTTTGGTAGTTTTGAAGAATATAAAAAAGACTTAAAAGCAACGGGCATCGCCGCCCGAGGTTGGGTATGGACGGGATGGAATTTTCGTGAAAAAAGACTGGTTAATTACTTAGGAGACTCACAAAACACTTATTTAATGTGGAGCGTTAAACCAATCCTTGCCCTTGATACTTATGAGCACGCTTATTTTATAGATTTTGGTGTTTTACGAGCAAAATATATTGATGTATTTTTTGAAAATTTAGACTGGGCTAAAGTCGAGAAAAACTATAATGATTGTTGTGAATGTGAATGCGAAGCCTGCTGAAGTTGTTTAATAGGCGAATCTTATTTATAATCTACATATTATAATTTGTCATTTCGATCCTGAGCGAGCACACACGAGTCGAAGGAGAGAAATCTAGCGAGGCGTAATTTTTTTTACGCTCGTTTTACTCGCTAGATCCCTCAGTCGTCTCACTCCTTCGGGATGACAGAGGGAAATTATGGTAAGAACTAGAATTGCTCCGTCTCCAACGGGATCGGATATTCATATTGGTAACATTGCAACAGCTTTGAAGAATTGGGCTTGGGCTAAAAAAAATCACGGAAAATTTATCATTCGTATTGAAGATACAGATCAAACAAGATTGGTCGCAGGGAGTGAAAAAAAAATACTAGAAACCTTAGAAAGGATTGGTTTAAAAGCTGACGAATCTCCATTAGTTGGTGGACCTCATTCTCCTTATCGTCAATCAGAGCGGTTGGATATTTATAAAAAATATGCTGAAGAATTAGTTTCAAAAAGAAAGGCTTATTACTGTGTTTGTACTCCAACACGACTAACGAAAATGAGAGAAGAAATGCAATTAAAAAAACAGATGTCTAGATATGATAGACATTGCTTAATTAATCAAGAAGAGGTAATAAAACAAATTAAAGAAAATAAAACCTCTTTCGTTATTCGTTTAAAAATTCCTGATGAAAAAATAGAGTTAGAAGACTTGATTCGAGGAAAAATAACTTTTCAAGCAAAAGATATTGACGATCAAGTATTGTTAAAATCTGATGGATTTCCAACGTATCATTTGGGGGTAGTTGTTGACGATTATTTAATGGAAATTACTCATATTATACGAGGAGAGGAATGGTTGCCTTCAACTCCAAAACACGTTATTTTATATAAATCTTTTAATTGGCCGCTACCAATATTTGTTCATCTACCGCTTCTTAGAAATCCTGATAAATCAAAACTTTCCAAAAGAAAAAATCCCGTTTGGGCCTCATATTATTTAGATCAAGGGATATTTCCTGAGGTTATTGTTAATTATCTTGCTCTTATGGGATGGAGTCATCCAGAAGGTAAAGATATTTTTTCGTTAGAAGAATATTTAAAAGTGTTTGATATTAAAGATATTCAAACTTCGGCTCCCGTTTTTGATCCAGTCAAATTAGATTGGATGAATGGAGAATACATAAGACAAAAATCAATCCGCCAGCTGGCGGATCAAATCTTAGAATTTTATAAGAAACAAAATATTAATTTGGATGAAAAAGTTGTTGAGAAAACGATTCCTTTAATAAAAGAAAGAATAAAAAAGCTATCAGATTATTAAAATCGGTGAAAAAATGATGGAGGTAGTAAAAGAAAACACTTATAAAACCGGAGAATATTTTATGACGATGAGAGTTGCAATTACCGGTAAAAGAATCTCCCCACCTCTTAATGAGTCGATGGAAATCCTGGGGAAAAAAGAATGCCTAAAAAGAGTTAAAATGAAAATTAATAGTAGGTTTCCTGCCAGTGGGGATCGGTCTCTACTTTAAGGTCTAAAAATACCTTTTTATTAATGGCAAGAGCGATTTCTTTACGGGCATAGCTGCCGATCTCCTTAATTTTACGACCTAATGATCCAATAACCATTTTTTTATATCGATCATCGGTGACCAAAATCCTCGCCCGAATATATGTTAATTTATCGGTCCTTTCAGTAATTTCGTCAACTATCACAGTCGCCCGGTAAGGAATTTCTTCACCCATCATTAAAAATATCTTTTCTCTTATAAGTTCGCTTATAAAAATCTTACTATCAATATTTAAAATCGGATACTTTAAATCTTTTGGAATTTCTTCATCGCTTTTTTCAGTAATATATTCGAAAATCTTATTTAAAAGTGGATCGACATGAGTTCGGTTAATTGCTGAAATCTGAAAAACAGATGAAAATTCATCTTCTAAGAATTTATATTGAGGGAGGAAGGATTTATCTTCGGAGTCAATTTTGTTAATAACTAGTATTTTTGGCCTATTAATTTTACGTACTAATCCAAGAACTTTATTTTCTTCAAAATCTCGCTTCCTGGTGTGGTCTATAATATATAAAACCAAGTCAACATCCTCATTGATTATCTGGAGGGTCTTTTCATTTATTCTCTGAGACAGATGGTCTTCAGTTTTACCCATTATCCCCGGCGTATCAACAAAAATTATTTTTCCCCTTTCATCTTCGTAAAGCGCTTTTATTGAAAATCTCGTTGTCTGTGGCTTAGGAGATGTTATTGCCACTTTTTGACCAATAAGATTATTGACAAATGTTGATTTGCCGACATTAGGCCTTCCGATCAGTAGAACTTTTCCAATTCTCATGGGATAATTGTAGCATAGAAACAATGGAAACTCCCGACATCGAGGCGATTATGAAAGTAAAAAATGGCGAACTTGATTATTATGGTGTGATTGTGAAAAAATATACAAACAAAGTTTATCATTATATTAGTAAAAAATCTCCAACCTACGAAGATGCAGAAGACCTGACGCAAATTAGCCTAATCAAATTTTTTAAATCGTTAAAAAACTTTGATACAAAAAGAAAAGTTCTTCCTTACCTTTATCAAATCGCAAAAAATGAATTAAAAATGTTTTATCGATCGAGAAAGCAACATTTGCAGTTAAAAGAAGAATTCTTCATCGAGGAAAAGCAAGAAGTTGAAAAAACAGATTATTTACTAGAGACAGTTTCCAAAAAGGAAAGGAAAATTATAGAAATGCTATCACATGGTTACACTTATCAGGAAGTTGCAGTGAAGATAAAAAAACCCCTGAATACAGTAAAATCAATTGTAAGGAGAGCTAAAATAAAAATTAGAAAAAGCAAAAATAATTTATGAAAAAACTTGAAGAAAGAATAATAGGCGATCTATATAGAGAAGAAGCTAAAAGTACGGCAACAAATTTATTTATTAAAATTTTTTCGTTCAGTTTTTTTGCTTTTTTCACCTGGATTTTTGCTTCAATAGTAACCGAAATAGTTTATAAACAATCATCCTTTGATTTAATTAACTTCTTTGGGGAGGATCTTGAAGTTTGGAAAAAATACTTTGCAGATAATTCGCTAATTTTTTGGGATGAAATGCCAAAGTCGATTTTACTAATAACAATTATTTTATTAATGATACTATTTATTTTAGTAATTGCCTTTATTAAAAACTATATAACATTAAGAAATAAGATTATGTCAATTTATAAGTTTTATAACAAAAAAATATGAACCAAAAATATATTTTTGTATTTTTATTAATTCTTGTCATTGTAATGAGCTCGATGTTATTTAAAAGTCTTCAAAAAGTAAGCACGCCTGGAGAGAATAACAATGGCCAAATAAATAAAATAAATAATGATAATAAAGGCGATAGTCAAAATATAGATACAGAATCAGGCATTACACTAATGATTGAAAACCCAAGCGATAAAGAAACGGTCAATTCACAAAGTGTTAAAGTAACGGGAAAGACAAGTGCTATGGCTGAGGTTTTCGTCAATGAAAAAGAAACCAAGGCTGATCAAAACGGAAATTTCTCTATAGAGATTATTCTTGAAGAGGGCGAAAACATAATAAATGTGACAGCAAATGACTCAGCCGGCAACTTTGCGGAAAAAGAAATAACTGTTTATTTGGAATCAACTCAATAATAAAAGTTAGGAGTGCTTGTCGACTGTCCATCTCCTTATTCCTGCACTATTTATATCCCTTAGCTTGAATATTGAAAAGTTCTTCATATAGTCCCTTCTTTTTTATCAATGCTTCATGATTTCCCTCTTCAATAATTCTTCCTTCATCTAAAACCAAAATACGATCGGCATTTCTTACTGTTGAAAATCTGTGCGAAATGATAAAAACGGTTTTATCTTTTTGTAATTCTTGGACATGTTGGAATATTTCATATTCTGCTTTTGCGTCAATTGCACTTGTTGGCTCATCAAGAATCAAAATTGGAGCATTTTTGAAAAAAGCTCTGGCGAGAGCTAATTTTTGCCATTGGCCTCCTGATAGATCAACACCCTCTTTAAACATTTTACCTACTGTCTGATCATATGAATTAGGTAAATCTTTTAAGTATTGATCGGCTCCTGAATTTTTTATTGCTTCCTTAAGTAGGGTGATATTGTCGATTTGTTTTTGATTTCCGAAATATACATTTTCTTTAAAGGTAAATTGATATTTAATAAAATCTTGAAACAGCGCTCCAATTTCTTTGTGCCATTTCTCAAGATTAATATTTTTAATATTGACTCCGTTAATTAATATTTCTCCTTCAATAGGATCATAGAATCTTAATAGTAATTTTATAAGAGTTGTTTTACCAGCGCCGTTTTCACCAACCAGGGCAATTTTTTCACCCGATGCAATTGTTAAATTAAAATTCTTTAAAATATATCTTTTTGTATTCGGATACCGGAAAGAAATATTTTTAAACTCAATACATGTTGGAGTAGGCTCGTTTGGAATCGTGATTGGTTCAACAGGTGAATGAATGATTTTATCTTTAGCCATAAATTCAAAATATTTTTCAATATATTTATTCCTCATATTAATACTTGAATAATGATCAAGCATTCCATGAGATCCTAACATGAGATTTTGAGTCTGTTGGAAATAAAGGGCAAATTGCCCAATCCCTAAAGAACCTGAAATAACTGCCTTTAGATTAAGCATTTGAGTAAAAAGGAATGCGGTGAGTTCAATAAGGCGCGTAATGATAACGCTTGGTAGTTCCGATTCAGAGGCTTTTGTAAATTTCTGCGTATACAATTTTTGTTGACTTTTTACTTTGTTGAAAAGAACACCCCCTGTTTTATATATAACAACTTCTTTTGACGTGCCGTCTTGAGATAAAAGATTTTTAATATATTGAGAAACACGAACAAGAATAGATTTCTCTTCAACAAAATACTTCCAGACCTTTTGACGATATTGGTCTAACGAAAAAAATGATGGAATTGTAGCAATAAGCATAATAGGAATAAATAGTGGAAAAGCTACAGAAACAATGACGGCTGCGGTAAAAAATTTGAATGCAGAATCAATGAAAGCAGTTATTCTCATGACGTTCACAGTTATTGTTCCCTTGACTCCTTCCATTTGGGCTAAAAGATTTTGGAATTCAGAACTTTCAAATGTGGCGGGATCAAGTTGAGTTAATTTTTTGATTATTTGTTGATCAAGATAATTATCCATCCGCGTATCAAGAAAAACGGACTGTGTTTCTAAAAAACTTGTGATTATGCTGAAAAAAATAGAGGAAAGTATAAAAATCGCAATTAATCCTGTTAGATCGGTAAATATTAATACTTTCTGTTTTCCCAATAGGTCAAGTATTTTGGATAATACCAACATTAATATGAAAGGATGGATTGTGCTTTGGTAGATCGTACCAATTATAGAAAGAATAGAATAATATCTATTTGCTCTCCACGATAATTGAAGAATTTTCCAGCAGTATTTTAATGTTTTTTTCATGTAATACTATTACTATACACCAAGCTTGTTATACATAAAAAACTTTACATCATTAGATAGAGGCTTGAATAATATGCAACTTTTTGGTTGTTTGATGCATATATATAGATAGATAGATCTCAAATGTCAAATCTGAGTTTGTTATTAATTATTAATAATATGAAGAAAATATTTTTAGGTTTACTTTCACTTTTAGTTTTTTTATCAGTTAATCAGGGAGTTATTGCCAGAGAAGGACTTAGACAGGAAATTAGAGAAACTGTCCGCGAAACTCTAGAGGAAGGAAAAGAGGCAAGCGTTAGCCCAAGAGAAATAAGAAAGGAAGTAAGGAAAGAAGTAAAAGAAGCAGTTAAGGAAAAAAATGAAGGGTTTATGGAAAGAGTTAGAAATTTAGTCAAGAAAAATTTAAGGTTTGAAGCACGGATTGGAGGTAAAATCACAGCGATTGAGACCTCCGCTATTACTGTTAATAATGAAGATGGGGATTTTAAAGTCAATGTAACGGAAAAAACCAAACTGGTCAGAAGGTTTGGTGGAAAAAGCGAACTATCAGAATTTTCAGTAGGGGATGAAGTAAATGTCATCGGAAAATATACAGATGATTCAAAAAGCACAATCGATGCAATCTTAATAAGAAATAAATCAGTCCAAAAAAGATGGGGTGCTTTCATAGGAGAAGTAACTGCCTTAAATACTGATAATTTTGTAATGAAGACAGTAAATCGTGGAGAGCAGACAGTTTATTTTGCAGGAGCAGAATTTGTCAATCGCGAAGAAAAAGCAATCGTATACAGCGATATAAAAGTTGGGGAACGCGTTCGGGTTAAAGGAATGTGGGATCGAGAGCTTAATAAACTGACAGAAGTTGATCAGGTAAAAAATTTCTCAAATCCTGTCAAACCAACTCAATCGCCAAAACCAACTGAAGCAGAATAAAGATCATCCCCAGCTTAGACCGGTCTTTATCGTTCCGTAGTCGTAGCACCATTTAAAAATTGAGAATGAGGAAGGGCCTCTCATCTTAAGAAATTTAATTTCAGGTATATTTTTAATTCCGGCCCGTTTCCAAATTTCTCCGACCAATCCTCCACAATAAAGCGGTATTACGCTTTGATGTAGTTTTTTAATAGGGATAAACTTAGCCTTTTGTTTGTTTGAGTCAAAAAACGAAATGAAGAATTTTTTAATAATGGGTAACATCCCGTAAGAAAAGACTATTGGCTTACCATCAAGAAGCCCCGTCTTAGCAATTGCATTTGCAATTTTTCCTGCCTCTTCAAGAAGTAATTCACTGAATGTTGGAGGAGGGCCAAAAAATATTTTTTTGTAGGAGTGACGATTTTTATACGATTCGATAAATTCAAAAGCAGTGCACACTCTCGTTCCCGACTGATCAAAGACATCATTTGTAAGTGGCCCAACTCCAAGTCCAATTGGGGGGGGAGTCACATGAAGTAGTGGAGTATTTAAAAGATTTAGGGGGAACTCACTTTCATACGCGGGGACAATTGAGATGTGATCAATAAACCCCTCGTCGCGTACGTAAAACACCGCCCATCCTGGTTTTAAAAATATATTTTTAGCCATATCTTCCGCCTCAGTCCAATCTAAACCATGTAAGGTTGCAATAGCATTAAAATCTATTTTCTGCCTCTTGTTCATTATTTTCTCAATTCGATCAAGAATTGTCCTTTTAGGGGTGTTTTTTCCCATATATTGTTATATAATTTGTTCTCGCTTGTTTTTTTATTATATATGTCCATTCGAAATATTGCCATAATAGCCCACGTTGATCATGGTAAGACAACTCTGGTCGACGCCATTTTAAAACAAACTCATACATTTCGTGATAACCAAAAAGAAATGGGAGAGTCCTTAATTATGGATTCAAATGATCTAGAAAGAGAAAAGGGTATTACTATTCTTGCAAAAAATACCTCAGTTTTTTATAAGGATGGAAAAATAAATATAATCGATACGCCGGGGCACGCTGACTTTGGTGGTGAAGTAGAGCGAACTATTAATATGGCATCAGGCGCGATTCTACTAGTTGATGCGGCCGAGGGACCACTGCCACAGACTAAATTTGTCTTAAAAAAGGCACTTGAAGCAAAATTAAAAATAATCTTAATAATTAACAAAATTGACAAAAAAGACGCAAGGCCTAAAGATGTCATATCACAAGTTGAAAATCTTTTCCTCGAGCTTGCCCATCATGAAGACGCACTCCATTTTACCACTCTTTACGCAGTTGGTCGTGATGGAAAAGTGTTTTATGACCTGCCCGAGCGTTATACAATTGACACCCCAGGAGATCTGAGACCTTTATTTGATACTGTTTTAAAACAGGTGCCTGACGTAGCCATCAATGCTGACAAACCCTTTCAGATGCTTGTGTCAACTCTGGACTACGATAATTATGTAGGTAAATTATGTATAGGAAAAATTACCCAAGGAACTCTTGAAAAAAATCAGACAATAGTTGTGGTTAATGAGGAAGAAGTTATTGGTAGTTATAAAGCTCAAAAACTTTATACTTTTGAAGGTCTTCAAAAAATCGAAGTTGAAAAAGTGACATCAGGCGATGTGATCGCTCTTGCCGGGATTTCAGTATTAACAATCGGTCAGACGGTGACTGATCCAAAAAATCCAGTGAGCCTTCCTTCGATTAAAGTAGAAGAGCCAACCATAAAAATTACCATCGGTCCAAATACCTCTCCATTTGCAGGGCGAGAAGGAAAACTTGGAACATCGCGGCAGATTAAAGAGAGGCTCACTAAAGAAAAAGAAACAAATTTGGGCTTGCGGATTGAGCCAAGCGAAGATGGGGGCAACTTCGTGGTCGCCGGCCGTGGAGAGCTTCATTTGTCAGTGTTAATTGAAAATATGAGACGAGAGGGGTTTGAGCTTCAAGTTTCCAAGCCCCAAGTTATTTATAAAAAAATAGACGGGATAGAATCGGAGCCGTTTGAAGAGGTGACAATTTCTGCCGATAAAAATTTTATGGGTACAATAACCGAAGAATTTGGAAAAAGAAAAGGGGAGATGCTTGATATGACAACTGTCGATAATTCAGTTACTTTAATGTACAAAATCTCCGATAATAATTTATTATTGCCGTAAAGCCAGGAGAGTCAATGACATACGGGTTAGTTAATGCACAAGACAGAGGAAGTCTTTTTGTAGGGACAGGGGTAGATATATATGAAGGAATGGTCGTTGGGGTAGCCAATCGCAATATGGATATTGAAATAAATGTCTGTAAGGAAAAAAAATTAACTAATAATCGATCAGCCGGAGAGGGAACGTCCGTGCCCTTAGTCCCCGCCACGGTTATGACCCTTGAGCAGTCACTTGATTTTATAGCAGACGATGAAATTTTAGAGATAACACCAATAAGTATCAGAATAAGAAAAAAAATTCTCTCTTTAACCCATAGACGAGTTGTAAAAAGACGAGAAAACTAAAAGTGGTCTCCTCAATATTTCTACGGTTCTATGACAAATGTTGTGGGTAACTTTTAATACTTTAGATTATCTTCACAATTTAAACCCTTCTTAAAACTGGTGACACGGGTTTTTTTCGTATTATAAGATGCACGCTGTCATCCCCGTGAGCCGAAGGCTTCCCTTTGGGAAAGACGGGGATCCAGACTATAATTACTTCTTTAAAAAAACAAAAAGGAATATCTAGCTTGGATTCCCGCCTCCGCGGGAATGACAAGGAAATGCTTATAAAATATTATTGCTTGAGTTTAAGTCTGCTATCGGTCTTGATAACAGCGGTATTGTTACCACAGTTAACGATGTAGAACCTATTTCTACTTGCTTTCTATTTTTTAAATAATTATGATTATTAGAATAGAATTTAAATTAAAAGTCATAGTTTTTAATATAAATATATGGATAATAATCCAATATCGCTTCGAAACTTTTTACAAATTCCTTACGATCGTCTTGAGGAGTTAAATCTTGAGTCGAAGAAAAAAAGAGCTGCGAGAATTCCCGACTTAGTGCTTAAAAAATTTTATTTAGAATATCTTAAAAAAGAAAAATTGCTTAAAGCGGTGACTATCGGATTCTCTGATCTTGAAGGACGATTTCATATGCTAGATTATGACAAGAAATTTTTTCTTGACTCATATGAAAATTTGACATTTGATGGTTCATCTATTCGTGGTTTTTCGAGACAAGCAGAATCAGACCTTAGTTTAAAGATTGATTGGGGCGCTTTTTGGTGGCTTCCTTCTGACGTTTTTGGACC